>NZ_MUFO01000035.1:0-33524 GCF_001995345.1 Salinivibrio sp. IB872
AGATAGCGTTAGTGGTGAGCTATCTAAGAAAATGTGGCTTTAACATGGCGGATATAAGGCAAATACTGGCTTCTATCCGCCAATTTAGGCGTTGGTCGGTAACGACCACTCTCTAACAAAAAATATCGCGATCGCGGCCTACGGCCGCTTATCAAAAAGAACCCCGCCTAAAAAGGCGGGGTTCGTCAGCAATCTGAACCGCGCCTGAGCGCGGTTTTTTTATTGGATAAGGTCGTTACGCTTGCGCGAACTTGTCCGAACTGGTCCCAAGCCATTTCGCCACGATCATGGCCGCCACGGTCGGGAGCAACCATGCCATGCCGACATCGAACAATGGCAGGAAGTTAAAGGCGCTCATATCCACACCCATCACTTTCACCGCATCGAGTAGGCTAAATAACAAGGCCACACCAAGTACGACACGATAACCCAATGCTGGGTTTGGCAACCAGCGACGGATAAAGGTCAAACCGATCAGGGTAATCGCAACCGGATACAGGGCAAACAATACCGGCACTGAGATCGCGATCAGTTGTTTAAGGCCCACGTTTGCAACAATTGCACACACTAAAGACACCACAACCACCCAGCGGCGATAGGTCCAACGGGTCAAGGTGCTAAAGTAATCGGCGCAGGCGCTTACCAAGCCAATCACTGTAGTGAGACAGGCCAAGCCAATAATCGCCGCCAAAATCATTTGCCCCACAGGACCAAACAATGCATTGACGTAGGCGGCCATGATTTCGCCACCATTTTGGGTCCCAGCGGCCACTTCACTGGCAGTCGATCCCAAATAGAACAGAGAAATATAAACAAACGCCAAGCCGGCTGCCGCAATCACGCCTGCGTAAATCAGATACATACAGGTAGTTTTATTGTCTTCGATGCCTTTTTTGCGAATCACATCGACAATCAGCATACCGAACATCAGTGCCGCAAAGGTATCCATGGTGTTGTAACCTTCGAGGAAACCTGTGGTCAGCGCGTTGTTCACATAGGCGCCTTGCGCCGCTGCCACGTCACCCTGAGGATTGACAATTACAGCAATCGCGAGAATTGCCAACGCCGCGAATAGCAGTGGAGTCAGTAGCTTACCAATCGAGTCAATCAATTTGCCCTGAGAGAGTGAGAAAAACATAGCAACGGCAAAAAAGACGATGGAGAAAGTGGTCAGTTCGACTTGGCCTGGCTCGAGCAAAAAGGGCTTAAAGCCAATTTCGTAAGCAACGAGCCCAGCACGAGGCGCAGCAAAAGCAGGACCGATAATGATAAAAATCAGCACCGCCATTAACGTGGCGAGTCCCGAGGGTAAATCACGCGTCAGGCCTTTCCAGCCGCCACCAGCGATGGCAACCGCAATGATACCAACCAGCGGGAGACCAACAGCCGTGATCAAAAAGCCCGTCATGGCGGATGTGAAGTGTTCACCGGCTAGCATGCCAGCTTGAGGCGGGAAGATGATATTCCCTGCGCCTAAGAAAAAGGCGAAGGTCATAAAACCTAACGCTAAAATATCAACTAATTTTAAACGCTTAGTCACGATTAATTCCTACAGCTTTAGATGGTGTTTGCAATGAGTAATGATTCGCCCAGCTGAAACCTAGATTTATAATATTTTGTTTCATACAACGGGCAGAATTTAGAATAATGAACAAGATCACCATCACAGTAAAGCCATAGCAGCAAAACCTTGTGATCTTCTGTTTTAAAAGTAACAGTTAGCTCAATAAACTGGCTGTGATGTTAAAAGCGATATTTTTTAACAGCCCCAACCAGTAACAGATTGATTACACAATAGTAAAAAACACTGCTCTGTGGGCAGGATGAATCAAGCGGATAAAGGCAACCCAGTGAGCGAATTTCGATTCAAACAATTTAGCGTGACTCAAGACAACTGTGGGATGAAAGTCAGTACCGATGGAGTATTGCTGGGCGCTTGGGCTGAGCCCAAACAGGCGAAAAATAGTCTCGATATTGGCACAGGAACCGGCCTCCTGAGCTTGATGCTTGCGCAGCGTTTTCAACATTTATCGCTCACCGCCATCGAGTACGATCCCGCCGCTTATGCCTGTGCAACCCGAAACGTGCGTGTCTCCCCCTTTGCAGCGCAAATTCAACTTCGACAAGGCGACATTACACAGTGGCACACGTGCACACGCTTTGAGCATATCGTATGTAACCCTCCTTATTTTACCAGCGGACAAACCGCACGCGATGCCAAGCGTGCCACGGCTCGGCATGCACACACATTGACGCATGAGGCGCTGCTTCACGTGCTCGCAGCGCGGTTAACCCCAAGCGGATGTGCCGATCTTATCTTACCCATTACCGAAGGCGAGCGATTGATTGCCGATGCGACACAATATGGTCTGCACCTACATCGTCAGGTGTACGTTCACCCGACCCCTAGCAAACCCGCATCACGATTACTTTTTACCCTCAGCCCCACGACGCATCCATTGATCTCTGATACGCTGGTGTTACGTGATGACCATAACCACTTTACCCCCGCGTTTGCTGCATTAACGCGCGATTTTTACCTAAAATTGCCTTAGTCAGTACACACCTTTCTGGTGGTCACTCGGTATGATCTATTTACTGATACTCTGCATATCGACGCGATTTACGTATATAATGCCGCTCTTAACTGTCCTTGGAGAACA
Source organism: Salinivibrio sp. IB872 (assembly GCF_001995345.1). Classification (NCBI taxonomy): domain Bacteria; kingdom Pseudomonadati; phylum Pseudomonadota; class Gammaproteobacteria; order Vibrionales; family Vibrionaceae; genus Salinivibrio; species Salinivibrio sp. IB872. The sequence continues at coordinate 2,664 of NZ_MUFO01000035.1, forward strand.
ACCCTGTGCGAAGCTTTGCCGAACTTGAGCTCGATCCTGAATTGCTCAGTGCCCTCGACGATATGGGCTATCAACGTCCAACGCTTATCCAATCCGAGGTTATCCCCCACGGGATGGATGGACGCGACATTTTAGCCTCTGCGCCAACAGGTACAGGCAAAACCGCCGCCTTCTTGTTGCCGATGTTACAGCACTTGCTCGACTTTCCTCGCCAAAAGCCTGGACCGGCGCGCGTGCTGATTTTGACCCCCACCCGAGAGCTCGCGATTCAGGTCGCTGACGAAGCGCGTGCCTTGGCAGTCAACACAGAGCTCAAGATTTTCACCATCACCGGCGGTATTTCTTATCAAGATCATGCAGAACAGTTAGGCAAAACACAGGATATCGTCGTCGCCACACCGGGGCGACTCATGGAGTACATTGAGGCAGAGCGCTTCGACTGTCGCGCCATCGAGTGTTTAGTGTTAGATGAAGCCGACCGCATGCTCGATATGGGATTTGCCAGTGCGGTAAACCGTCTCTCTGATGAATGTCAGCGTCGCAGTCAAACTATGTTGTTTTCCGCCACACTTGAAGGTCGCGGCGTCACTGGATTTACCGAAAGCTTGTTGACCGACCCTGAGCTGATCAATGTGGAGCCACCCCGCCGGGAGCGCAAAAAAATCACCCAGTGGTATCACCGCTGTGACGATCTCGCGCACAAACGCGCCTTGCTGAAACATATTCTTACCGAGCAAGCCGAGCGCGCCATTGTGTTTGTCAAAACACGCGAGCGTTTAGCCGATCTGCGTGATTACATGCAGTCACAACAACTGGATTGTGCGTGGATCCAAGGTGAAATGCAGCAGGCCAAACGCAACAATGCAATTAGTCGGTTTAGTGAAGGTAAAGTGAACGTCTTACTGGCTACCGATGTCGCCGCACGCGGTATTGATGTGCCAGATATTACTCACGTGATTAACTACGACTTACCGCGTACCGCGGATGTCTACTTACACCGCATTGGTCGCACAGCACGCGCAGGTAAAAAAGGCTCGGCCTTATCATTGGTAGAAGCCCATGATCAGCCGATGATGGAACGTATTTCGCGTTACATGGATGAAGATGTTAAAGAGCGAACCATTGATGGCCTGAAGCCAAAACATAAAAAAGCAGAGCATAAGAAGAAAAAGAAGAAGCAAACCGGTAAAAAAGCCGTTTCTGCTAAAAAGCCGAAAAAGCGTAATAAGAGCTAGACAGCCCTTACCTGCTGAGACTGCTTGATTGTCCATCGCTTATATGAAGGAGGCCACATAAGGCCTCCTTTTGTTTTGTTATCCCGCCTATTTTTCTGAACACAAAACGATCAGATTCACACATCAAAAAGTCAAATGACACAAAATATTAACAATTGAGCACCAAATCAGTTTAAGATGCGGGTGGATAAAAAAACAATATGATGCAAACACAGTAGAAGGAACTCACTATGCAATCGTTTGTCGATTTCTTAAATAGCATCATTTGGAGTCCAGCGCTGATCTATACCTGCTTAGGTGCCGGCCTGTTCTACTCCATTTTGACGCGTTTCGCACAAGTCCGTCACTTTTCAGAAATGTGGCGCTTACTCTTCTCCAATAAAAGCTCAGCAAAAGGGATTTCGTCCTTCCAAGCACTCGCCGTCTCACTCTCGGGACGTGTCGGTACCGGTAATATCGCAGGGGTTGCTGCCGCAATTGGGTTTGGTGGCCCAGGTGCGGTGTTCTGGATGTGGGTCGTCGCCTTTCTCGGTGCGGCTACCGCGTATACAGAGTCAACCCTCGCACAAATTTATAAAGAAGAGGATAACGGTGAGTTTCGCGGCGGTCCGGCCTACTACTTTGAAAAAGCGTTAGGTCAAAAGTGGTACGCCATTTTATTTGCGTTCGCGACCCTACTTGCATGTGGTGTGATGCTGCCGGGCGTGCAATCCAACGCCATTGGTAACGCAGTAGAAACCGCCTTTGGTTCTGGGGCTATGGTTGATACCGCGATGTTTGGCGCCCTAGAGGTGTCGAAAGTCATCACCGGTGCCTTTATTTCGGTTGTACTTGGCTTCATCATTTTTGGTGGTGTAAAGCGTATTGCCCACTTTACTCAAATCGTTGTGCCATTTATGGCGCTTGCTTACATCATCATTGCGTTCGTGATCATCTTGCTGAACATCAGCGAGATCCCTGGTGTGGTAGCTATGATCATTGGCGATGCCTTTACACCGATGGCAGGTGCCGGTGCAGCGATTGGCTGGGGTGTAAAGCGTGGTGTCTACTCTAACGAAGCTGGACAAGGAACTGGCCCTCATGCCGCCGCCGCTGCCAACGTTGAGCACCCGGCACAGCAAGGTTTAGTGCAATCATTCTCCGTCTATATCGACACCCTGTTAGTTTGTTCTGCCACCGCGTTTATGATCATCATTACCGGAGCTTATAACGTACATGGTGCGGGTGACGCCTTTATCGTGCAAAACCTCGCGTCATCTGTCGCAGCAAACAGCCCTGAGTTTACACAGCTAGCGATTGAACAAGCGATGCCAGGCCTAGGTAAACCCTTTATCGCCTTTGCACTGTTCTTCTTCGCATTCACAACTATCTTGGCGTACTACTATATTGCCGAAACTAACGTTGCCTACTTGCGCCGTACCTTCAAAGTACCCGGTATGATGTTTGCGCTTAAAATTGTGCTAATGTCAGCAGTGTTCTATGGGTGCGTACGTAGCGCGAACCTGGCGTGGGCATTTGGTGATGCTGGTGTCGGTCTGATGGCATGGCTCAACATTGTCGGTATTATCATTATCTTCTTTATTGGTAAACCGGCACTCAAAGCACTTAAAGACTATGAAGAACAACAAGCGAAAGGGGTTGAGACCTACACGTTCGATCCTGTGAAATTAGGGATTAAGAATGCAGACTATTGGGAACAACGCCTTGCTCGTCGCCAACAAACGCAAAGCGACCAAGCAGAAGATGGAAAAGGTAAGCCGGTGAATCCCACCGCGTAACCACCGCTTAGTTAGCCGCAATAAGGGCGCCCATCGGCGCCCTTTGTATTAATGAAGAGAGGCAGGATTAATCGTCAAGACGAAAAATAATATCTACTTGATCACGCACTTCCATCGTTGCATCTTGATAACTGGCTGCCACATCCGCGTTGGCGCCGCGCATTTCAGTCTGCATCATGACCGGGCGAGGCGAGCTTGAGCGATAGCGAATCTGCCATACGCCGTCCAGCTTCATCGCTAAACTCTCGGCCAGTGCGGCTGCTTTTTCACGTGCATCCTTCACCGCAGCCTCTCGGGCTTTCGCTTCTAACGCAGCATAATCACTGCTCGTCAGTTGAATATGGCTAATACGGTTTATACCATCGCCTAACGCACCATCCAGCACCGCGTTTAGATTAGTGAGATCATTTAAGGTCACCGTCACTTGACGCTCAGCGCGGTAACCCGTTAATTCTGGAGCTTTATCTTTGGGATACTGATAACGTGGTGACAGGTTAATATGCGCACTTTCTATTTGTTCACGCGCAACGCCTTGCTTATTCAGTCGGTTGATAAACTCAGCCACCGCCTTATCCGAAGCGAGTTTAGCGGCTTTGGCGCTTTTTCTTTCTGATACTACAGCAACATGGATCATCGCCATATCTGGCTTGGCTGTCACTTCACCGACCCCTGTGATTTCAAGATGGGGAAAATCGATATTAGCCATGGCGGCAGGCGCCATCACCAGTGCACTGGTCAACAGCACCATTGCTTTGAGTTTACGCATACGGTCTCCTTAAATGAGTTCACGATTTTACTGACACTCAGGTAAGACTCTCGATGAGCCAAAAGGCTCCCTGTGTTCGGTCAATTTCCGGTTAAGATTGCACTAATGCACGCTGTGCCGCTTGTTGGCAAGCATGGGTCATTTCCGATAACACACCACTTTCCATTGCCCAATAGTGCCAATAAAGATGCCGGGCCTCGACTTTACCCGGCATCACATCGATCAAAGTCCCCTCCTCGAGCTGCTTTGATACCATTAAACGGGGTATTAAACAGTACGCCATGCTTTTACTTGCCATCGCGACAAAGGCCTCAGACGAGCGAACAATATGACGCCGCCACCCAGCGGCAGGCATCGCAAAATAGGACGCAAGAAAGTCCGCGTGCATATCATCATGTGCATCGAAAATGACGGCGGGTGCCGCCATTAAAGCCTCCCTATCAATCCCTTGGGAGAAATATCGCTGTGAAAATGCAGGGGTTGCCACACAGCTATAGTCCATGCGACCCAAATACAGACAATCACATCCATGCATGGGTGTGGAGTCTGTGCTAATGGCTGCAATTGCCTCACCACTTCGCATCCGTTTCAAGGTGCGGCTCTCATCTTCAACTAGCAAATTGAGATCAATCGCTTGCGAGGCTAACAAGGGGGCGAGAGCCGGTAGCAACCATGTCGCTAGGCTATCAGCATTGGTGGCAATTGATACCGAGAGTACGGAGCCATCCGCGTCTGGAGCAAGCTCTGGCAATGTCTCTTGCTCCAAAAGCTGAACACGCCGGTACAAACCCAGTAAACGCTGCCCAATCGGTGTCAGCCGAGGAGGCTGCTCGCGAACCATCACAGGCTGCGCAATTTGTCGCTCCAGTTGTTTAATCCGCTGCGAGACCGCCGATTGGGTAATAAACAACGCCGCAGCGGCACGCTCAAATCCCCCTAAGGTGATCACCGCGTCTAACGCTTCTACGCCTCGATAGTCCATTCACACCCCCATAAGTTAGACTAATTAACCATAAATATAATTAAGTTCACTTAATAGCCATCCCTGCTTAAAGTGGGAGTCATACCTCGTGATAAAAGGATCAAACCGTGAGTAGTTTTTTTGTGGCACTCCAAGGCTTGGGGCTAAGCCTAACCATGATTATTCCTATCGGCGCACAGAATGCCTACGWGATTAACCAAGGGATCAGCCGTGAACATCATATGACCACCGCTTCCATTTGCTTTCTATGCGATATCATACTGATTTCAAGTGGTATTTTTGGCGGAGGCGCATTACTGGCTAGCTATCCGGTGTTGCTCAACACCATTACATTAGCCGGCATCGCATTTTTAACTATGTATGCATGGCAATTTATTCAAAATGCTCGCCAGCCTGCCGAGAACGATGTGTCCACGCCCACGATGAGCCGAGGTCGACGTGCCGTGATTATCGGCGCACTAGCAGTGACGCTACTCAATCCACATGTCTATTTAGATACGGTGGTCGTCCTAGGTGCCATTGGTGGACAGTTTGCCTTTGATGAGCGTGTTGCCTTTACGGTAGGCGCATTACTCGGCTCTTGCTTATGGTTTTATGGCTTATCCGCAGGGGCGGCGCGCTTATCCCCTTGGCTATCTACCCCGTCGATTCGCCGCCTGCTCGATATCTTAATGGCCAGTATGATGCTTTTTGTCGCGATAAAACTCGCATTAGGCTTATACACGCGCCTCGTCGCAGGATAAAAAAACGGCACCCATTGGGTGCCGTTTGATGATCAACGTTAAAGCGCAAGTTATTCACTCACATCGCCGCGGTTAATATGTACACTCATCTGCGGGAATGGGATCTCAATATTGTGCTCGTCCAAAGCTTCTTTCATCGACTGCAGTAGCTCGTAATACACGCTCCAATAGTCGCTGGTTTTCACCCAAGGGCGAACCACAAAATTCACGGATGAGTCCGCCAGTGTCATGACACCAATTGTCGGTGCAGGATCTTTCATGACCAGAGGATGATTGGTCACCACCTCGGTTAAAATGGCTTTGGTCTTTTTCAGATCCGCGTTGTAAGACACGCCAATGGTGTAATCAATACGACGTGTCGCATGTTTAGAGTAGTTGGTGATTGGACTACTGATCACCGAGCCATTCGGCACCACCACCATCTTATTGTCAGGCGTGGTCAATACTGTGGAGAAAATTTGAATCGACTCGACCGAACCGGCAACGCCTGCCAATTCGACGTAATCACCTGATTTAAATGGACGAAAGGTAACAATTAAGACACCAGCAGCAAAGTTGGCTAGTGAGCCTTGCAAGGCCAAGCCTACCGCTAAACCTGCCGCACCGAGAATCGCGATGACAGACGCGGTTTGTACCCCAATCCGGCTGAGCGCGGCAATCAAGACAATGATAAAGAGTAGATAACGCACCAAGCCGTGAATAAACTCCACCACCGCGTTATCCATTTGACGCTTACGCATCACCGCAGCCAGTGAATTGGCCAAGCCTTTCACCACGAGGTTACCGATAATTAGGATCAGTAACGCAGACAAAATGTTCACGCCATACTGGATCAATAGATCTTGGTGATCGACAAACCATGTTTGCGCAAACTTAGCGCCTTCTACTACCGCGTTTTCCTCACTCATTCCCTTGTCCCTCTTTTTGGACCATCAATGATAACGCTATGCTAACAGGCTTTGGCCTACTTGTGTCTAGCTTTGTAGCACGAAACTGAGACAGTTATAGGCGACGTGTCCGAAGTGGTACCCAATCAGGTATAAAAAAACCCGCCAAACGGCGGGTTTTGATGACCGGAGAAACGATACTTACAGTACGTCAATCGCGTTAAGGTCAGAGAATGCTTGCTCGAGACGGGCAACCATAGATTCTTGACCTTTGCGTAGCCATACGCGTGGGTCATAGAATTTTTTGTTTGGTTGGTCGTCGCCTTTCGGGTTACCGATTTGGCCTTGCAGATAGGCTTCGTTCTCTTGGTAGTATTGACGAATACCGTTCCAAGTTGCCCACTGGGTATCGGTGTCGATGTTCATTTTGATCACACCGTAACCGATAGACTCTTCGATCTCTGCTTGTGAAGAACCCGAACCACCGTGGAATACGAAGTTCAGTGCGTTTGGTGCTAGACCAAATTTCTCTGCACAGTAAGCTTGAGAATCACGCAGGATGGTTGGTTTTAGAACAACGTTACCTGGCTTGTAAACGCCGTGTACGTTACCGAATGAAGCGGCGATGGTGAAACGGTGGCTAACTGCAGACAGTTTCTCGTACGCGTAGGCAACTTCTTCTGGCTTGGTATAAAGATCGGCGGTATCAACATCGCTGTTGTCCACGCCATCTTCTTCACCACCGGTGATGCCCAGTTCGATTTCCAGCGTCATGCCCATTTTGTCCATGCGCGCTAGGTACTCAGCACAGATTTCCATGTTCTCTTCCAGTGACTCTTCAGACAGGTCAATCATGTGAGAAGAGAACAAAGGTTTACCGTGTTCTTTGTAGAAAGCTTCACCAGCGTCTAGCAGACCATCAATCCATGGCAGCAATTTTTTCGCAGCGTGGTCAGTGTGCATGATCACAGGCACACCATAGACTTCAGCCATCGCGTGTACATATTTTGCACCCGCTACTGCGCCTTTGATTTGAGCTTCTTGACCGTCTAGCTTCAGGCCTTTACCTGGGAAGAAGCCAGCACCACCGTTTGAGAACTGGATAACAACCGGTGCTTTTACTTTCGCAGCGGCTTCCATCACAGCGTTGATAGAGTCAGTGTTCACCACGTTGACTGCTGGCAGCGCAAATTTGTTCTCTTTGGCGACTTCAAATACTTTCTGAACGTCATCGCCCCAGATAACGCCAGGTTTTACAAAATCAAAAACTTTAGACATGGCTCTCGTCCTATTAACTCGGGTTGTCTTTGCTTAAACTTCGTGAAGGTGCCACAGCACCTTAACTAGAAATAGTGCAATCGTTTACGACTCGGCCTATTGTAGTCAAACGAATGCGAAAACGGGAGACATCGCTCCCGTTTTATCACGTCAATTACGCGTCTTTGGCACGTGCTTCTAGCATTTCTACCGCTGGTAGTGGTTTGCCCTCAACAAACTCGAGGAACGCACCGCCACCTGTGGAAATGTATGATACGTCAGCTTTGATGCCAAACTTATCGATGGCAGCCAAGGTGTCACCGCCACCCGCGACAGAGAAGCCTTCTGACTCTGCAATCGCTTGTGAAATACCCTTAGTGCCCGCTTCAAAGTTCTTGAATTCAAACACGCCTACAGGGCCATTCCACAGGATGGTTTTGGCATTTTTCAGAATGTCAGCCAGTGCTTGGGTAGATTCTGGGCCTAGGTCGAAGATCATGTCATCGTCTTGCACGTCTTCAACACGCTTGATCTCAGCTTCTGCGTTTTCATCAAACGCTTTGGCACACGCCACATCTGTTGCCACTGGAATATGACACTCTTCCATCAGTGATTTCGCAGTCTCGACCAAGTCTGCTTCGTAAAGAGACTTGCCTACATTGTGACCGGCTGCAGCGATAAAGGTGTTGGCGATACCGCCACCGACAACGAGCTGATCCGCCACGGTTGACAGAGATTTCAGCACAGTCAATTTGGTCGATACTTTTGAACCACCCACAATCGCCACCATTGGGCGCGCAGGGTTGTCCATCGCTTTACCCAGTGCGTCTAGCTCGTTCGCCAGTAGTGGACCTGCACAGGCAATCGGTGCATGCATACCCACGCCGTGAGTCGATGCTTGCGCACGGTGTGCAGTACCAAATGCGTCCATCACAAACACATCACACAAAGCCGCGTATTGTTTTGATAAAGCTTCGTCGTTCTTTTTCTCGCCTTTGTTAAAGCGTACGTTTTCCAGAACCACCAGCTCACCGGCATTAAGCTCAAGGCCATTCAGGTAGTCTTTGGCCAAGCTAACCTTGCAATCCAATGCATCGTCAAGGTAGTTCACAACAGGCTGTAACGAGAATTTGTCTTCAGGCTGGCCTTCTTCAGGACGGCCAAGGTGAGAGGTCACCATCACTTTCGCACCTGCTGCCAGGCAGTGCTTGATGGTTGGTAGTGACGCCAAAATACGCGCGTCAGATGTGACTTTGCCATCTTTCACTGGCACGTTGAGGTCTGCACGGATAAAGACACGCTTTCCGGCAAGATCCAAGTCGGTCATCTTAATTACAGACATAAGGTCCTCTCTATAAGGTTGCAAATTGAAACTGACTTAATCAGGGCGATACCCCCACTTGCTGGCTACTGCGTTGTCGCTGCCATGGCAAGGGTGGTATCCAACATTCGGTTGGCAAAACCCCACTCGTTGTCACACCAAACCAGCGTTTTAATCAGCTGATGGTTACTCACCCGCGTTTGTGACCCATCGACAATGGCGCTGTGTGAGTCATGGTTGAAGTCAATCGACACCAAGGGCGCTTCGGTATAATCCAGGATACCGTCTAATGTACATCGAGATGCGGTTTGCAGAGCTTGATTTACGTCATTAACTTTCACTTTAGTACGTACAGTGACACTTAAATCCATCGCTGTCACGTTTATCGTCGGTACTCGGACCGAGATCGCCTCAAACTTGTCAGAAAATTTCGGAAAAATCCTACCAATCCCGACATGTAATTTGGTGTCTACCGGAATAATAGACTGACTTGCCGCACGTGTGCGACGCAGATCGGTATGGTAGGCATCGATCACTTGTTGATCATTCATCGACGAGTGAATCGTGGTAATAGTGCCTGACTCAATGCCAAAGTGCTCATCCAGCGCTTTAATCACAGGCACAATGCAGTTGGTGGTACAAGAACCGTTTGAGACGATACGATCATCGCTGGTCAGTGCTTCGTGATTTACACCAAAAATAACCGTACGATCGACATCTTGGCTGGCGGGATGGGAAAACAGTACTTTTTTCGCCCCCGCGGCAATGTGAGCCTCACCATCGGCGCGCGTGCCGAATTTACCGGTACAGTCGAGCACAATATCGACATCGAGGTCGCGCCAAGGCAAAAGGTGGAGTTCGGATAAGTGAAGAAGACGAATGCTGTCAGTAGCAACGAACAGATGTTCTTGATTGAAAGACACCGGCCACCCGAAACGCCCATGGCTGGAGTCATACTGCAGCAGGTGGGCCATCGCTTCTGGTTCCGCGAGTTCATTGATCGCCACCACTTGGATGCGATCCTGTTTGCCGCTTTCATACAAGGCGCGCAATACACTGCGACCTATGCGACCAAATCCATTAATTGCGACTCTTAGTGTCATGTCCATCGGTGCTCGTTTGACAACGCCGCCCAGTGTATCTCAAGCACGTAAAAGACGCACGTCTTATGTGAGGCCAATCACGTGCCTGATCACTCTATCCCATCCAAAAACGCCCGTTTGGCAACAGGCCAAAACGGGCGCGGCAGTGTTATCGCTGTCTCTATCCCGGATAAAAGAGACAGACAGGTCGGAACTTCCTTAGAAGTGGATATTCATCCCTACCCAGTAGCGACGCTCATCGCTGATATAACCGTAGTCGTCATAGTCCAGCGATTTATCCAGCAGATTGTATATCGCCCCTTGCAACTCAATGGCATCGGTCAGTTGGTAGTTCGCCCCAGCATCCACCATGGTATACGCAGGTTCGATATTGCTGCGCGATGATGGGCCCGTTACCGGATCCATTTCTTTACCACGGTAAGTCACGCTCGCCCATGGGCTGAGTTTTTCGGTCGCTTGCCAATTCACTTCACCATGCGCTAGCGATTTCGGGATCTGGTTAAGTGGCTGCCCTTTATACTCACCGGTTTTTTGTTCCGAGTCGGTATAGGTGTAGCTGGCACTTACATCCACGGTATCACCGATGGGCACGAAAATACTCGCTTCCACCCCTTGGGTAACCGCTTCATCCACATTGACACGATAAGTTGGATCCGAGCCCCATTTGTTTGGTCCCGCAGTACATACGGTATCGGGGCACGTCACACGGGTGATCTTGTCTTTAAAGTCATTGTGGAACACACCAATCGACCCCGTGATGCCGTTATCCCCTTGATAGTTGAGGCTCAGCTCGGTATTCACGGATGTTTCAGGGTCAAGGTCGGGGTTACCGTAGATATTACCGCCACGACTCACCTGGGCCCAGTTAGGCGTAATTTCGCGAAGCTGCGGAGACTTAAAGCCTGTCGCCACCCCACCTTTTACAATCCAGTTATCAGTAACTTGATAAACCCCATACAGGCGAGGGCTGGCGTGGTAATCGTAGTTTTCATCGTGATCGACACGAAGCCCTAAAGTCACACTCAACGGCTCCAAGACGCGCCATTCGTCCTCAACAAAAATCGCTGATTGCGTATTATCGATACTGGTCTTGGTCGACGCTTGGTTGGAGGTAAAATCTTCCAACTTTGCATAGACAACAGAGCCACCAACCGTCAGGGTATGTGCCTCGAAATCACGCACTAAGCTGGTTTTAAATTCGGTATTTTCGATGGTCATTTCGCGGCTTTTATTCCGACTCTGCTCGTATTGCAAGTGGCTGTCAGACCATCCCCAGTCCCAATTCCCTTTGTGGCTGACGGCTATCGACTGACGCCGATATTCATTATTACTGTTCTCACAGCTGCCGCGACAAAGGCTATCGTCACTCGGTACGGAGCGGCCGACATGACCACGGCGATCTTGTGCGTTGACGCCGAGGTCAAGCTCCCAACGGTGCAAATCATTATGATCGTAAGTCAAGGTGGTGGATAAAGAGCGTAATGACTTATCTTCATAGCCGTACTGGATATCATCTTCTTGGCGCTGCGTGTTTTGACCCGTCAGTTTCAATCCAACTTTGTCACTTAACATGCCTGATAGGTAAAAGTTCGCGCTTTGCTCATCGCCCGATGCGCGATTTTCTTGCATCACGGTGCTCAGCTGCACGTTACCGTGCCAATCTTGTTCACCACGACGCGTAATAATATTGATAACCCCCCCAATCGCATCCGAGCCATACAGGGTTGACATAGGGCCACGAATGACCTCAATACGTTCAATCGCTTGTAGCGGTGGCAGCCACCCCTGCTCAATACCCGGGCCGTCACTGTTAGGGCGCGTTTCACGGCTTGAGGTTCGTCGGCCATCCACCAAAATCAGGGTATATTTTGAAGCCATGCCGCGAATACTGATGTCCGTCGTATCACCACCGCCGGTCACCACCACGCCCGGTACCCGTTTTAATGCGTCGGTCACATCACGATAGTAGCGCCCTTCTAACTGATCTCGGCTAATCACACTAATACTGGCAGGTGCTTTGGCAGTCACCTGCTCAAACCCAGAGGCGGTGATCACCATGGTTTCCGTGTTGGCTGCCTCAGCGGCAGAAAGTGAGGCTACAGGCATTCCCGCTAATACCATCCCAACCATAACGGGACGAAGACGACTAGACATATCTTACTCCATTATTTGATAATAATTATCATTTGATTAGTGAGAATTATTCATATTAGAGTAAGGAAACCCAGCCCTAAAACTGGAACAACTTGTTCCAGTTTTAGAACGTGAAACAAGTAAGCGTTTATTTCATCTTACTGATAAAAAAGAAAAATAGGATAAAGAAGCATGCAGGACCTTGCCGCTATCCGTGCGTTCGATGCCCTTTGCCGCCATCAAAGCTTGACCGCAGCGGCTGACGCACTCCACCAGCCCAAATCGACCATTAGTCGGCGGCTGGCACAATTAGAAAGTGACCTTGGCCAAGCGTTAACCCAACGGCAGGGAAATCGGTTGGTGCTCACTAAAGCCGGCGAAACCTTTTCGCGCTATTGCTCGCAAATTTTGGCCCTGGCAGAGGAAAGCCAAGAAGCCATTCACGGTCTGAATAATGAGCTAAAAGGGCCAATTGAAGTCATTTGCCATCCGGCGCTCATGCGTGGCTGGGCTGGCCCTTTACTGAATCATTTTTTAACCGAGCATCCCAAAGTGTCCATCACCTTAACCAGTGAGCTGAGTGCACAGCGTATCCAAGCGGCTGATATTGTTATCTGGGCCGACGATGTGATGCTCCCTAGCAATTGTCGCACCCAAACACTGGGTCACTGGCACTACGGCATTTACGCCTCGCCCGCGTATGTTCAGGTATATGGTCCGTTTTCACACCCCTCCGCGTTGGATGATCACGCTTGGCTGGATGTGTTTGCGTTGCGCCGACGTGGACTCACACTGTTTCATTCCCATCAGGCTCCCTATCATTTGAGCGCGCTTCCCAGCCGGTTTAACTGCGATATGGTTGCGATTCAAATCGATGCGATTGCCAACGGACAAGGTGTCGGCCTGCTACCCACATGGAATGCTGAAGGGTATCAGGCGCATCATCCAGACAAGATTATCCGCTGTTTGCCACACTGGCAGTCGGCCGCGGTACCGATTCGATTATATAGCGCCTCGGGGCGACTGCCTTTGCGCATAGAAACACTAGTGGAGCGATTTATCACTCGCGCTCCCAAAGCGTGGACAGATGCTCAGATGGCCGATGATGTTATGCCTGTAGCCGTCGAATAACGCCTTACCGCGCAATCGTTTGCTATACCTAGATAGATAGCGCTATGCATCAACTTGCTTGCGTTTGTCACAATTACGAATAGAATAGACGTCTAGAAGTTAAAACATCTGAGATGATCGGCGATCGATTTCGCCTCGTATCGTCGGTATTCTTGATAAACAATGAGAGTGTCACATGGCTAAGCACCTGTTTACTTCAGAGTCTGTCTCTGAAGGCCATCCAGATAAAATCGCAGACCAAATTTCAGACGCCGTTTTGGATGCAATTCTTGAGCAAGATCCAAAAGCGCGCGTTGCCTGCGAAACCTATGTAAAAACCGGCATGGTAATGGTCGGCGGCGAGATCACCACCTCAGCGTGGGTCGATATTGAAGAGCTGACACGCCAAACGGTTCGCGACATTGGCTATGTACACTCAGACATGGGCTTTGATGCCAACTCGTGCGCGGTGCTCAACACCATTGGTAAGCAGTCGCCAGATATTAACCAAGGTGTTGACCGTGCCGATCCCAAAGATCAAGGCGCAGGCGACCAAGGCATTATGTTTGGTTACGCAACCAACGAAACCAATGTCCTTATGCCTGCCCCGATCACTTACTCGCACCGTTTGGTCGAGCGCCAAGCACAAGCGCGTAAAGATGGCACCCTAGATTGGTTGCGTCCAGACGCCAAAAGTCAGGTCACTTTTGCGTACGACAACGGCAAGATTGTCGGCATCGATGCGGTTGTGCTTTCTACTCAGCATTGCGACAGCGTCTCTACCGAGACCCTGCGTGAAGCGGTGATGGAAGAGATTATCAAGCCTGTTCTTCCTGCCGAATGGCTGACCAAAGAAACCAAATACTTCATCAACCCAACAGGTCGTTTCGTAATTGGTGGCCCAATGGGCGACTGTGGTCTTACTGGCCGTAAAATTATCGTCGATACCTACGGCGGTGCCGCCCGTCACGGTGGTGGTGCATTCTCCGGTAAAGATCCATCGAAAGTTGACCGCTCAGCCGCCTATGCGGCACGCTATGTGGCGAAAAACATTGTCGCTGCCGGTCTGGCGGACCGCTGTGAAATCCAATTGTCTTACGCGATTGGTGTCGCCGAGCCGACTTCTATCATGGTCGAAACCTTCGGTACCGAAAAAGTGGCCCCTGAAATCATCATCAAGGCGGTGCGTGAAAACTTCGACTTGCGCCCATACGGTCTGCAGGAAATGCTTGATCTGCTACAACCGATTTATAAGCAAACCGCCGCGTATGGTCACTTTGGTCGTGATATTTTCCCTTGGGAAAAAACCGACAAAGCCGAGCTATTGCGCGAATTTGCTAAACTTGGTTAATCTTGGGCTAACGCTCATTGTGCGCAAAGAAAGGAAGGGAAGCAGCGGCTTCCCTTTTTTAATCACCCATGTGCTGTGACACGTGTTAAATGACGCATGTTACGTGACCCCAAGACGTTAACTCGAGTGAGGTAACGATTGCCATGCCCGCAGTCTCTGAACCACTGGCTGATGCCGTTTTTGAACGAGTACGCGAGTGCATTGACATCGCCAACCACCAGCTCGGTATTCAACTGACTTATCCCGACATCGGCCTGTCGCTGCGGGGACGTGCCGCCGGCACAGCGCATCCCAGCCAATGGCGATTACGTTTTAATCCCGTGCTGCTTCAACAGTCTCCTCACGTGTTTTTTGAGGAAGTGATCCCGCATGAAGTCTGTCACCTCGTCACCTTCGCATTGTATGGACGCGTTAAGCCTCACGGCTCACAATGGCGCACCTTGATGGAAACCGTGTTTCAGGCACCAGCCAACACCACCCATCAACTCGATATTACCGCCGTTCAAGGCAAAACGTTTGCCTATGCGTGCCACTGCGGGGAAGTGGCCTTGACCGTACGGCGCCACAATAAAGTGCAACGCGGTGAGGCGAGCTACCGATGTAAACGCTGTCACCAAACGCTGATGCCGGTGTCTGCCGTACTCTAGTCGCGTTTTTCTCGTCTTGGTTTTTTTCGTGTCTGTCCCCATATCAACACAAGCCTCCCAGTCACAGAACAGCGTGTTACACTGGCAACTTATTGATCACGGAACTCAAGCATTATGCGTATTCCTCGAATTTATCACCCAGACCCTTTGCCATCGCAAGGCGATGTGACGCTCACCGACGATGCGGCCAATCACATTGGACGCGTATTGCGCATGCAGCCAGGCCAAGCCGTGCTGCTTTTTGATGGCAGTGGCGCTCAGTTTCCCGCCACTTTAAGCGATGTCACTAAAAAACAGGTGTCCGTGACCATCAGTGCACGAGACGATCACAGTGTGGAGTCGCCACTTGACCTCGAGCTTGGACAAGTGATTTCGCGCGGCGAGAAAATGGAGTTCACCATTCAAAAGTCGGTCGAACTGGGCGTCAATGTGATCACTCCGCTGATATCAGCGCGGTGCGGCGTGAAGCTCAATGCAGAACGACTCGAGAAAAAACGCCAACAATGGCAAAAGATCGCCATTGGCGCCTGCGAACAAAGCGGCCGTAATCGCGTCCCAGAAGTTCGTCCTGTGATGATGTTGGAGGCGTGGAGCCAAGAAGCCTTTGCCGGACTGAAGCTTAACTTACATCCTCGCGCCTCATATTCCATTAATACGCTGCCAGAGCGTCCATCGAAGCTACGCTTGTTGATAGGCCCAGAAGGTGGACTGTCCGATGAAGAAATCGCCATGACGCGCGATTGTGACTTTAAAGAAATTTTACTCGGCCCCCGCGTATTGCGGACCGAAACCGCCGCACTGACGGCCATTACCGCTTTGCAGGTTCGTTTCGGTGATTTGGGTTAGTTGGCGAACAGGAGAATCAAGATGAAAATTGGTGTAGTGATGGATCCGATCTCGGCCATCAATGTAAAAAAAGATTCCACGTTTGCCATGATGTTGGCAGCACAAAAACGCGGTTGGGAAGTGCATTATATCAACATGGATGATATGTCGATGTTGCAAGGTGCGCCGTACGCGAAAACCCATCAAGTCTCGCTACAAGACGATCCGAACGATTGGTATCAAATTACCCACACTCAAACACAGCCACTGAGTGCGTTTGATGCCATCCTGATGCGTAAAGATCCCCCGTTTGATACCGAATATATTTACGCGACTTATATGCTCGAGCGCGCCGAGCAGGCGGGTGTATTGATTGTTAACAAACCGCAGAGCTTGCGCGATTGCAATGAAAAGCTGTATACCGCGTGGTTCCCAGAACACACTCCGACCACATTAGTGACCCGTCGTGCCGACGAGATCAAAGCATTCCAGGCCGAACATGGCGATGTGATTTTAAAACCGCTCGATGGCATGGGCGGCGCATCTATCTTTCGAGTCAAACAAGGCGATCCAAACCTGTCGGTAATTATTGAAACCCTGACCGAGCACGGCAGCCGTTTTTGCATGGCGCAAACCTTCGTGCCTGATATCAGCAATGGCGACAAACGTATCTTAGTGGTCGATGGTGAGCCGGTGCCGTACTGCTTGGCGCGTATTCCTGCCGATGGCGAAACACGTGGTAACCTTGCCGCTGGTGGACGTGGTGAAGCCCGCCCCTTATCCCCTACCGATTGGGCGATTGCGCGTGCGGTTGCGCCAACACTTAAAGAGAAAGGCTTAATTTTTGTCGGCCTTGATGTCATTGGCGACAAGCTGACTGAAATCAACGTCACCAGCCCCACTTGCATCCGCGAAATTGATGCAGCGTGTAATATCTCGATTGGTGATTTGCTGATGGATGCCATTGCAACACGTTGCCAAGGGTAAGTCAGTGGGCGCATTTAATGCGCCTATTTTCACCTAACTTTGTTTTTTAGCGCATACTCAAAGTACGCGCCTCAACGGGAGAACGGCGATATGAATCTGAAAAATCATTTTTTAGTCGCAATGCCAAGCATGACCGATAGCCGTTTTCAACATGGTGTGATTTACGTGTGTGAGCATAACGATGACGGCGCGATGGGATTGATGATCAATCAGCCTATCAATATCTCGGTGGGCAAAATGCTCGACCAAATCGAGGTTGAACGCCAGCTTCCGCTCTCACAAGCCAAAGATAGCCTGGCGCAACCCGTACTGTTTGGTGGCCCAGTATCGGAAGATCGCGGCTTTGTGCTCCACCGTGCAGATCGAAGCTTCGGCACGAGTATCCCACTGTCTGATGATCTTGCGGTCACTACTTCCAAAGACATACTGTCTATTTTGGGGACTGATGAGCAGCCCGACCAATTTATTGTCGCGCTCGGCTATGCCGGATGGGAGCCCGGGCAGCTTGAGCTGGAGTTAGCCGAAAACAGCTGGTTAACCTTGGAAGCCGATCCCAAAGTGATTTTTGACACTCCCCTTAGTGAGCGTTGGCAAAAAGCCCTTGATCAACTGGGGATCAACGCGGCGAATTTATCTTCAGAAATAGGACACGCATGACTTCACACACCGTGCTTGGGTTTGATTATGGCGTCAAAAGTATTGGCGTTGCGATCGGTCAATCGTTAACGGGAACTGCACGCCCTCTATGTGCATTAAAAGCCCGCGATGGGATCCCCAATTGGGAAGAGATCGCGTCATTACTCAAAGAGTGGCAACCCGATGTTTTGGTGGTCGGCTTGCCACTTGACTTGAATGGTGAACCACTAGAGACCATCACCCCGCGCGCCCGCAAGTTTGCCAACCGTCTGCATGGACGTTTTGGTTACCCTGTCGAGCTGCACGACGAACGGCTTTCAACCCGAGAAGCCCGTGCAGCATTGTTTGAACGTGGTGGCTATAAGGCGCTACAAAAAGGCGCGGTCGATGCACAATCTGCGGTGGTGATTATCGAAAGCTGGTTTGAACGCCAATACGCCGATTAATCCAGCGAGCCCGCTCTTTCAATCCGTACATGATCCAGTGCGCTGCCCGGCGCACTGTGCTTAGCACCGGTTTTGATCATCAACTTCAATTCATTGGCCGAGTCGGCATGTCGCAGCGCCTCATCCTCGCTGATACTCCCTTGCACATAAAGCGCATACAGCGATTGATCAAAGGTCTGCATACCAAAATGCTCCCCGCTCAACATGGCTTTTTTCAACGCGTGTAGTTCACCATTACGGATCAGCTCTGCCACATGCGCGTTATTGATCAATAATTCAAAGGCACCATGCCGCCCAACCCCATTCACACCCGGTACCAACTGTTGAGCGATAACACCTTTTAAGTTCATCGACAAATCAAACAAAAAGGTCTCTCGCTGTGCTTTAGGCATCAAGTGTAATGCCCGCTCCAGTGCTTGATAGGCGTTATTCGCATGTAAGGTGGCCAAGCAAAGATGGCCCGTTTCCGCAAACTGAAGCGCGAAGTTCATGGTTTCTGGCGTTCGTATTTCACCAATTACCACCATATCTGGCGCTTGCCTGAGCGCATTTTTTAGCGCTGTTTCATAATCTTGGGTATCGATACCGATTTCGCGTTGGCTGACAATGCATTGCTGATGCTCATGAACAAATTCAATCGGATCTTCAACCGTTAGGATATGGCCTTGCCCATAGTGATTACGAAACCCCATCATCGCCGCCATGGTTGTCGACTTACCCGACCCCGTCGCTCCAACCACTAAGACCAAGCCTCGCTTTTGCATCGCAAGCTCTTCGAGCACCACTGGGGTGCCTAACGATGACAAACGCGGAATCTCGGTTTCTATGCGGCGGATCACCATACTGGGCATATCACGCTGCCAATAAGCACTGATCCGAAAACGCCCAACACTGCGTTTTACCGCAAAGTTCGCTTCCCGCTTGGTAATAAATTGCTGCTTTTGTTCCTCGTTCATCGCACTGTTCAACATGACGTTGATTGCCGCCAGCGACAACGGCGAAGACAGAGGTTTTAAGCGTCCATCCACCCGTAACATCACAGGCGCATCCACAGAAATATACGCATCCGAGGCGGTGTGCTCTTGCATCGCCACCAGCACACTACTGAGTTTCATGCTTCCTCCTAAAGCGCACGTAATACGCGATCGCGTTGTTCAGGCGCGATCGTCCCTTGCCCGACTAAATCGGCCAGTGCTTGCTCCATGGTTTGCATCCCTTGATTGGAGCCGGTTTGAATCATCGACACCATTTGCGCGACCTTATCCTCACGGATGAGGTTACGAATCGCTGGGCTTGCGATCATGATTTCATGCGCGGCCACGCGCCCACCTTGCGCTGTTTTTATCAGCTGCTGAGACACAACCGCCCGCAGTGAGGCTGAAAGCATCGAGCGGACCAGCGGCTTATCACTGCCGGGAAAGACATCAATAATACGGTCGACTGTTTTTGCGGCGCTTGACGTATGCAAGGTGCCGAATACCAGATGTCCAGTTTCCGCCGCCGTTAACGCCAAACTAATGGTATCGAGATCTCGCAGCTCTCCTACCAAAATCACATCGGGATCTTCACGCAACGCCGAACGCAGCGCTTGCTCAAACGATAAGGTATCGCGCTTCACTTCACGCTGATTAATCAAACTTTGTTGCGGGTGATGGATAAACTCAATCGGGTCTTCGATGGTGAGAATATGCTTAGGGGCGTGGCGGTTAATGTGATCAACCATGGCCGCCAATGTGGTGGACTTCCCCGAGCCCGTCGGGCCGGTGACCAACACTAATCCATTTGAGAGCCGAGCAAAATCCGCAAAAATCTCGGGTGCATGGAGATCCGCCAAACTAGGGACTGTCTCGGGGATCACCCGAAATACCGCCGCGCAGCCGTGTTGCTGATGAAATGCATTAACCCGAAAACGTCCCACAGACTGCATATGAAATGAAAAATCCACTTCCAACTGCGCTTGAAATTCACGCTGCTGGTTATCATTCATCACATCCAAGACCAATTGATTGACCTCTTGATGGCTCAACGCTGGCAAACTCAACTTGCGCACATCGCCATCTACCCGCACCATAGGCGCCACTCCCGCGGAAAGATGTAGATCTGACGCATTATGTTTTACACTAAAGGCCAATAGCTCAGTGATATCCATTCATTTTCCTCGCAGAATCAAGTATGTGTAGTATCGAGAAAAACATTGAACAGGTCATGGAACACATAGACCGCGCAACGCAAAAATGCGGCCGACCCGAAGGTTCGGTGCAATTGCTTGCGGTGAGTAAAACCAAGCCCATCGAAGCCATCGCAGAAGCGTTGGCGGCAGGACAACACGCGTTTGGTGAAAACTACGTACAAGAAGGCCTGGAAAAAGTGCAGCATTTTGCTCAGCATGCCGCACATTCCGCATTGGAATGGCACTTTATTGGCCCCATTCAGTCCAACAAAACGCGTCAAATTGCCGAGCACTTTGATTGGGTGCATTCGGTGGACCGCTTAAAAGTCGCTAAACGTTTGAGTGAGCAACGCCCCGCACATTTACCCGCCCTGAATGTGTTGGTGCAAGTGAATACCAGCGGGGAAATGTCAAAATCAGGGGTCGCGTTTGAGGAGGCCGAAGCGCTGGTTGAGGCGATAGCTCAGTTACCGAATCTCACCGTAAGGGGGTTGATGTCGATTCCTCAACCTGAAACCGACTATGCCCAACAATGTGCCGCCTTCGCCCCTTTGGCTGACATGTTTTCAGCATTAAAAGCAAAGTACGAGAGTGTCGATACGCTATCAATGGGGATGAGCGGCGACATGGAAGCAGCGATTGCATCCGGAAGCACCATGGTACGAATTGGGACTGCGGTATTTGGGGCGCGAGAAAAACGCTAACGCGCGGCGAGAAAAAGAAAATAGAACGACACGTGACGTGCTGGTTATCAGCATCAGGTACCACCAACAATAGGAACGTCATTCATGGAACATCGCGCACTGACTTTTATTGGCGCAGGGAACATGGCTCGCTCCATTATCGCGGGCTTAATTCAATCGGGCTACCCAGCCTCAGCGATCACGGCGGCGTCACCAAGTGCCTCGCCGAATAGCGGCTTGCAGGCCGAATTGGGTATTCAGACCACCGCCGATAATCTTGCCGCATGCCAAGGGGCTGAGGTGGTGGTATTGGCGGTCAAGCCACAGCTGATGGCGCAAGTGCTCGCCTCGCTGACTGACGTCGATTGGCAAAACAAATTAGTGATTTCGATCGCCGCAGGGATCCATGCCGATCGCTTGATGGCGATGGCAGGCACAAAACTCAACCTCGTTCGTGTGATGCCCAATACCCCCTCTTTAGTTGGACAAGGGATGAGTGGCCTTTACGCCGTCCCTACTGTGTCGAATGAGGATCGTGATTATGCGGGCGCACTCATGCAAGCTGTCGGTGAGATCTGCTGGGTCAACCAAGAATCTGACATCAATGGCGTGATTGCGGCAGCTGGCAGCGCACCCGCGTATTTCTTCCGATTTATGGAAGCCATGCAGCAAGAAGCGATGCAGCAAGGCTTTGACGACCACACCGCACGTCGTTTGGTGCAACAAGCGGCGCTTGGCGCTGCGCAAATGGTGGTAGCCAACCCGGATATCGGATTAGGCACTCTGCGCGAACAAGTGACCTCCAAAGGGGGCACAACCGCTGAAGCATTGCGTGTGTTTGACGAAAACCGGATCGGTGATATTGTCGCGCAGGCCATGCAAGCGGCAGTTAGCCGTGCCGAACAAATGGAAAAAGAATTTTAATCACTAAGGCGACGATATGAATGCAATGACCTTTCTGATCAACACCGCGTTTGATCTTTACATCATGGTGGTGCTGTTGCGCGTTTGGCTACAATTAGCCCGTGCCGACTTCTATAATCCTTTCTCCCAGTTTGTGGTGAAAGCAACCCAGCCTGTTGTCGGACCGCTACGTCGTCTGATCCCAGCACTGGGCGGTTTAGATCTCGCTACCGTGCTCTTTGGCTACCTGTTAATGGTCGCGAAGTTTGCCGTGCTCGATCTGGTGGCGGGTAATCCATTGACGCTAAGTGGTGGCATGTTTATTTTCTCCGCCATCGCACTCCTAAAAGCCGCCGGGAAACTGCTGTTCTGGGTGCTGATTCTGCGCGCCATTCTCAGCTGGGTCAGCCAAGGGAATAATCCGGTTGAATACGTGTTCCACCAACTGACTGAGCCCGTGTGTGCGCCGGTACGTCGTGTCATCCCACCGATTGGCGGGCTCGATTTAAGCATCTTGGTGGTGTTTATTGCGTTACAGTTTATCAATATGCTGATTGGCGATTTTCTCGGCCCAGTGTGGTACGCGCTGTAATGCCCGTCCGTGTTGATACTGAGACAGGCGCAATCACATTGCGCCTGTACGTACAACCCAAAGCAAGCCGAGACCAGTGTCTGGGCCAGCATGGCGATGCGCTTAAGATCGCCATCACAGCACCACCCACGGATGGCAAAGCCAATGCCCATTTATGCCGCTGGCTTGCCAAGCAGTGTAAGATCGCAAAAAGCAATGTGACAGTGACCCACGGGTTAACAAATCGACACAAGCAAGTGCAGATTGATGCGCCCCAACAGCTTCCTGATTGGCTAACCCCGTATCTTCCCCACTGATCACTCATCGTCAATTATCCGTATTCAGGCGAGGCGACTCGCACGACAACAAGGAAGAATTATGCGTACATTTACGGTAATGCTGGTCAGTTTTCTGAGTCTATTCTCGCTGTCAGCGTGGTCAGGACAATACAAAGAGGTGGGTGAGCTCGAAGTGCACTACAACACGATCTCGACGACCTTTTTAACCCCAGAGATCGCAAAGCAGTACGACATCACGCGAAGTGGCTACCGAGGACTAGTGAATATCGCCGTGCTTGATAAAATGCAGCTCGGCAAACCGGCGGTCAGTGCGACCTTAACAGGAAGCGTGAAAAACCTCGTTGGCAACAGCCGTGAGCTAGACTTCAAGGAAATACGTGAAGGTGAGGCGATTTACTACATTGCTACCTTTGCGGCTGACGATGAAGAAACGTATCAGTTTCATATCGAGTTAAACGCCCAAGGCAACCGATCCGCCACCTTGGACTATCGCTACAAATTTTACGTTGATACCCCTTAATCGGGCTTTAAGCAAATAGGTACTATTCATGAACAAAGTTGTACTCGCCACCGGCAATGCTGGAAAAGTAAAAGAAATGGCTGGCTTACTCAGCGAGTTCGGTTTTGAGGTCTTGCCTCAGAGCGATTTTGCCGTCAAAGATGCCGATGAGACCGGAACCACGTTCATTGAAAATGCCATTATCAAAGCCCGCCATGCGGCAAAAATTACTGGCCTGCCCGCCATCGCAGACGACTCAGGTCTGGAGGTGGACTACCTCAATGGCGCGCCTGGGGTCTATTCTGCCCGTTATGCAGGTGAACAAGCGAGCGACAGCGACAATGTCGTCAAACTGCTAGAAGCGATGCAAGACGCACCGGATGCGCAGCGTACCGCACGTTTCCACTGTGTGCTCGTGTATATGCGCCATGCCAATGATCCTACGCCTCTGGTGTGCCATGGTGTGTGGGAAGGCAAAATTGCCCACCGCCCTCAAGGTGACAATGGCTTTGGTTATGATCCTGTGTTCTTACCCCATGACCAACAGTGCACCGCCGCAGAAATGCCCGCATCAGAGAAAAAACAGCGCTCCCATCGCGGCCAAGCGCTCAATCACTTATTCAACGCGTTAAAAGCGGCCCAGTAAGCATGATCCCACTGAGTTTGTACGTACACATCCCGTGGTGTGTACAAAAGTGCCCGTACTGCGACTTTAACTCTCATGCGCAAAAAGGGGTGATCCCTGAGTCGGACTATATCAGTGCATTGCTCGATGATCTTGATACCGACTTGGCCGCTTATCCTTCTGTTGCAGAGCGACCACTGCATTCGATTTTTATTGGTGGTGGTACGCCAAGCTTGATGTCCCCCCCCGAAATTCAGCGCTTGCTGGATGGCATCAAAGCGCGCCTAACGCCAAGCGAAAAGATGGAAGTGACCATGGAAGCGAACCCTGGCACGGTAGAAGCCGATAAGTTCATTGGCTACCGTCAAGCGGGCGTCAATCGAATCTCTATCGGTGTACAGAGCTTTTCCGCCGATAAACTCGAGCGCTTAGGGCGTATTCATGGTCCGGGAGAGGCCGAACGTGCCGCTCAGCTCGCACACCAAGCCGGATTGGATAGCTTTAACCTCGATTTGATGCATGGCTTACCCAATCAATCGGAGCAAGAGGCGCTGGCGGATCTTGAAAAGGCCATTGCACTCAATCCACCGCATTTGTCTTGGTATCAGTTAACCATCGAGCCTAACACCCAGTTTCACTCCAAACCGCCTACGCTGCCAGAAGAAGATACCCTTTGGGATATTTTTGACAAAGGCCATCAATTGCTCACAGACGCCGGCTATGTACAGTATGAAACCTCGGCCTACAGCCTTGAGAACAAGCAATGCCAGCATAATCTCAACTACTGGCGGTTTGGCGACTATTTGGGGATTGGCTGCGGGGCGCATGGAAAACTGACCTTGCCAGATCAAGGTCAAACACGGGTGTTGCGTACAGTCAAAGTCAAGCACCCACGCGGCTACCTCGACCCGGAAAAGGCCTACCTGACCGATAGTCAATGGGTCAAACCCACAGAGCTGGCCTTTGAATTCTTTATGAATCGCTTCCGTTTATTGGAAGCCTGCCCCAAAGCTGAGTTTGTCCAGCGGACAGGCTTACCGCTATCGACACTCGATGCGCCAATGGCAGAGGCGATTGAGCAAGGGTTAATCACAGACACCCGCTCACACTGGCAAATCACGCCAAAAGGAAAATTATTCTTAAACGATCTCTTAGCGATTTTTTTAGCTGACGCAGACTAATCTGTCTGTGGTAAGGTGCTCATAAATACGGCGGATCACCGATCCGCCTTCGTTTATCGAGGGCATCGCCCACCGACATTCAGCAAAAAAGGATACGCCTGTGAGCCCGTCATTTCGCGTCGAGCCCAAACACTGGACCCTGATTGCAGCGCTTATCGTTGCCACCTACGCGTGTTATCTGCTTATTGAGCCCTATATTGGCGCCATTGTGCTGGCCTTTATCGTCTCGCTATTATTTTTTCCGGTGCATAACCGTATCGAGCAACGCTTGGGCGATCGCCCGAATACCGCCGCAGTGCTGTCCTGCGTGCTGCTAACCTTTATTATTATTATCCCGCTGACCTTAGTCGCCGCAGCCATCATCCAACAAGGTGTTAGCTTTTTTACCCAAAGTTATGACTGGTTGAATAATGGCGGCGCAAAATCCCTGATGAATAACCCGCAAGTTCAGGGTGCGCTCCACTTTTTCAATCAATGGCTGCCGTTTGATTTGATTGACCCGCAAGAAACGGTGAAGAAACTCGCAGCTTGGATGTCGTCATTCAGTGGGCAAATGTTAGAGTTCAGCTCCAAAGTACTTGGCGATGTGACCAACTTTTTCATCAACTTTATGCTGATGCTGTTTGTGCTCTTCTTTTTACTCCGAGATCACGAAAGCATCATTCAAACTCTGCGTCATGTGATCCCACTTTCTCGCAGCCAAGAAGATCAACTGCTCGATGAAGTCGAGAAAGTCGCCAAATCTGCCGTGTTAGGCTCATTTCTGACCGCACTCGCCCAAGGCGCAGCCGGTGGCCTAGCCATGTGGGCCGTGGGACTGCCCGCCCTATTCTGGGGAACCATGATGGCTTTCGCTTCCTTTATTCCCGTGGTGGGCACAGCACTTATCTGGCTACCGACAGTGGTGTATTTAGCCATCACGGGCGAATGGCAATGGGCGCTAGGGCTATTGATATGGAGCGTGGTGGTGGTCGGCTCGATTGATAACCTGCTACGCCCGTTTTTGATGCAGGGGAACTCGGGGATGAATACCTTGCTCATCTTCTTCTCTTTGCTTGGCGGCCTGCACCTATTTGGATTGATGGGACTAATTTATGGCCCCATCATCTTCTCGCTCACCCTCGTCCTCTTTCGCATGTATGAAATTGAGTTCGAGCGTTTCCTCGACCGCCAAGACAATGCCTAACCTGGCATAGGTTGGCCTAGTGCGCGCTTTGTGGGACAATCCGCTCCCCAGCGCGCACCTAATAAGCGCGTCGATTGTCACGTCTAAATCACGTAAAGAGAACGATCATGAGTTTAACGGCCCCGAGTGAAATTGCGCAGCGCCACCTGACGCTATTTGAAAACAAACATGTTCTATTGGCAGGTGAGCTAGAAGATGACTTTGCTCGGCAACTCCTCGCACATGCAAAAAGTGTCTCTGTGTTTACCACGCATCACGGCTATGCAACGCGCATGGCTGGTACGGGTGTAAATGTGCACGCAGGTGCTGAGTATAATGATGAGCAGCCGGTGGACCTTGTCCTCTTTTATTGGCCCAAATCGAAAGCGGAAGCTGACTTTCTTCTCGCGATGCTCACCCATCGCCTCGGCGCCAACGTCGACTGGATAGTGGTAGGTGAAAACCGTAGTGGCGTCAAAAGCATCGAAAAACGTTTTGCGCCTTATGGCCACGTCACCAAACAAGACTCTGCGCGCCGGTGCAGCCTGTATTACGGCGAGTGCACGTCCCCAGCGCCTCAGTTTGAGTTAGCGGCATGGTTTAATGACTACCCGTTACAAATCGCAGAGATGACCCTCACAATCCGAGCACTCCCCGGCGTATTTAGCCAAAAAAGTTTAGATGACGGGACTGCTTTACTGCTGAAAAACCTCCCCGCTATGGAAGGGGATGTGATTGACGTCGGTTGTGGCGCTGGTGTCATTGGCACCGCATTGTTGGCGAGCAACACCAAGCTCGCACTGACGTTTGTCGATGTGAATCACTTAGCCGTTGCCTCGACACAAGCGACCCTTGAGGCCAATGGACTCAAAGGTTCTGTGTTGGTTTCAGACATGCTAAGTGCCGTCAGTGGACAGCAGTTTGATGCCATTATCAGCAATCCCCCATTCCATGAAGGGCTAGAGACACATTATCACGCCACCGAGTCGTTACTGGAAAGCGCCCCTCGCTATCTGCGCCGTCGCGGCCAACTGGTGATCGTCGCCAATAGCTTCTTACGTTACCCACCGCTTATTGAAAARGGGTTTGGTCAGTGCGATACCCTCGCRAAAACACGTCGATTCGCAGTTTATCATGCGCAAAAAGCGCGCTAGTTGCTGATAACACCATCAATCAGCGTACTAACACAGTTTTAAGGCTTGATACCTGACAGCAGGTCACAGTTTTAGCTCATCGGACGTGTTAGCGTTTACTCTCTCGCGGCTGCCTTTTGGCAGCCGCTTGCGATTCAAGCCCGCGTGATCAGGGAGAGGTACTCACAGCGTGCAAATGGATATGGGTTACTCGACGCGTCTTCAACGCCGCTTTATGTGGTGGTTTTTTAGCCTTAGCATTATTCCTGTGGTAATTCTGACCGGTTACTTCACATGGAGTCAGTCACAGCTGTTGATCACCCAAGCCCACCAACAGCTGGAGAACGAACGGGATCGCTACTATTTCACCATCAAAGAATATTTTCATAATCAGGTACGTGCCGTTGTTAACCTTGCAGACTCCGACTTGGCGATCAGCAGTGGTGGGCGCTTCTATGGCTTTCCGAATGCGTTCGCCCAATTAGGTGAAGACACGTCCCAAGCGCACCGACAGCTCATGCAAATCCTGCAGCAAAACGCAGGAACACACCTCAAGACCAACAACCAGAATTATCACCGCCTTTATCGACAGTTTAACCGTCAATACCAATCA
Organism: Salinivibrio sp. IB872; assembly: GCF_001995345.1. Classification (NCBI taxonomy): domain Bacteria; kingdom Pseudomonadati; phylum Pseudomonadota; class Gammaproteobacteria; order Vibrionales; family Vibrionaceae; genus Salinivibrio; species Salinivibrio sp. IB872. Next base: position 30,713 of record NZ_MUFO01000035.1, read on the forward strand.
TGGATGGCAAGGTATGAGTTCAATAATGTGGCGATGTTTGACCGGAGCCAACACCTCGTTTTTGCCGTCAAAGCCACGCCACAGTTGCTCGCGGATACCAGACTACGCCAAGCCGTCAACCAACTATTAGATGCCCCGCCTGAGCAGCGTCCTAAATGGGTACGCACTCACTTTGCTCCCCAAGGTTCACGCACCATGCAAGCATGGTATCTCGCCCCTATTCTGAAAAGCGGTCAGCTCCAAAGTATCCTTGCGGTAAGTACCACGACGGACAACTTGTCCGCCATGCTACGTCAGCTTCAACGCCCTCATTCAGGCTTATGGCTTATTGATCAATCGCATCAGTCCTTACTCAGTGGCTGGGTACCCCGCTCAAGTCATGCCAAACTCGCTGTTTCCCCACCACAAGCGGCAATTATAAAAAGCTTAGAGGGTCAACAAGGAGTATTGTCACCCAGCGACTATGCATTGATGCCACAACTGACCGCCTATCGTCCCGTCAGCATCGGTAACACTTCTTGGGCACTGATAACTTGCACCCCCAAGCCAAGCGCATATCAGCCGCTTTATCGCCTATATTCAATCAGTGTGACTTTGGTGATAGCCCTGATTGTATTACTGCTATTTATTGGACACTGGCTCTCCCATCGACTTGCTCTCCCTATGTTGCAACTGACTTGGTGCGCCGAACAATTTGCAGCCGGTGAGCTTGACTATCCAGTGACGCATCGGCAACGCCAAGATGAAATCGGACGGCTTGCCACTGCCTTATCGCACTTGCAGCACCGATTAAAAGCGACGTACTTTTCAACATCATCTCCCTCATCCAGTGGGCACACGCCTGCAATGCAGTCAGGCAGCTTACATCACAGCTTAGTCATCGCGATGAACCTCGCGTTAGAGGCATGGGGCGGAGATAAAGTCGGTTTGGCCGAGCAAAGCGGTTTATGGCGCGTCTATTCCGACAAAGGTAGCCTGCAAACAAGAACCTTGGATAAATACCTGCACCTTGAAACGGTTCCCAAAACGCCACGTTGGCGGAATGTGGTACGTAGTCTCGATTTCGTTCTCCAGCATACGGACAGACAATCGCCGTACTACCAACCCTTAAAACAGGCCCAACAAGAAATCCAACATTGGATTACCGACCGTCGTTAGCGTTGTCATTGAGAGCAAGCGGTCTTATAGTGGCTCAAACCCTCAATCACTAGGTCTGAATGGCGCTTTCACTTCCTCAATTGCGAGTGTTTTTAACTATCGTGCAAGAGGGCACGATCACCGCCGCCGCCAAAAAACTGTTTCTCAGTAAACCAGCGGTCAGCATGGCGCTTGCCGAGTTAGAAAGTCAGCTCGGTTACCCCTTGTTTGATCGACGCGGCAACCGACTCCACCTTAATGACCAAGGTGCTGCGCTGATCCCTAAAGCAGATGAATTGCTGACCCGTAGCGATGAGATTAGCGCGGCACTGAAAGACGACAGCCAGTTGATTGGCTGCCTACGTTTAGGGGGAAGCGATACGGTGGGCAACCAGCTTTTGCCGGCACTGATCAGCGATTTTCGTCATGCAACCGCGCATCAACAGCAAACATTAGTGATTGCAAACAGCCAAGAGATCATCGCTCGCCTACAACATTTCGAGCTGGATATCGGTTTAATAGAAGGTGAAATCCAACATCCTGATTTACTGCAAACGCCTTGGCTAAGTGATCAGATGGCGGTGGTGTGTCACCCTGATCACCCACTTGTCAGTCAAGCGCCGTTAAGTGTTGGGGATCTCGACAATCAAACTTGGCTGATCCGCGAATCTGGCTCGGGCACACGCGAGCACTTTCTCTCACGCCTTGCTCCTCGCTTCGAGCGCTGGCACCTTTCTTTCGAGCTTAATACCACAGAAGCGATTTTAAACGCAGCGAGTGCCGGGTTAGGCTTGGCATATCTATCTAAGCTCTCCGCGCAACACGCCATTGCCGACGGTCGAGTCGTTGCCCTCGAACTCCCTCTGCTATTATCCCGGCGCTATTGGCTCGTGCGTCACAAAGATAAATACCAGTCAGGTTTACTCACCCGCTTCTGGGATTTTTGCTTACACTGGCAACCTCAATCCCATTCTTCTACTTAACCAGCAATCACCCAAGCGACAGATACAAAAAGCCCCGACCATAAGGTCAGGGCTTGGTGTTTCTACTAATTAAAGTCTTACACTTCGCTGCTTTAATTAGGTTATCTTATTTGATGCGATGGGGATGTTGAATCGAGACGCGCAGGGCTAGTACACCTCAATATACAAAAAGCCCCGACCGTTAGGTCAGGGCTTCGTATTTCACTCATCAAAGTCTTACATATCATTGCTTTGATGATTAAATATTTGCTAACTAAAGCCCAATATTAAGCTCTAATTAGGTAATTAGAGCCTGGCGATGTCCTACTCTCACATGGGGAGACCCCACACTACCATCGGCGCTGCTTCGTTTCACTACTGAGTTCGGCATGGAGTCAGGTGGGTCCAAAGCGCTATGGTCGCCAAGCAAAATTTTGTCTGGAACAAAATTTAACGCACTTCAGTGCGGCCCGTCAGGGTCAAATACAAGGATGTATTTGATAAATTCGTTCCTAAATCTAGAAAGCTGTTCGTTCTCGCCACAATCAACTGGCTTATTTTAAGTCCAACCCAAAACCTCTTGGGTGTTGTATGGTTAAGCCTCACGGGCAATTAGTACAGGTTAGCTCAACGCCTCACAGCGCTTACACACCCTGCCTATCAACGTCGTAGTCTACGACAACCCTTTAGAGAGCTCGAAGCTCTAGGGATGA
>NZ_MUFO01000036.1:0-31213 GCF_001995345.1 Salinivibrio sp. IB872
GTCGCTCATCTGCGGCCTTAATATCACGAAGCGCGTTGATGTAGCCGTTTTTACGTTGCGCGTGGAGAAAACCAGTAAGCAGAGAATGACCGAAATCCCCATGACGGCGGATGATGTTGTAAACCGGATCGCGCCAGTTCGTGAGCCTGATTTTGTGCTCGTTGACGTCGGTGGCTGCAAGACGGTCCCAGAGTGAACACGCGACAGCACTCATTCTGTGAGGATTTATTGTGGTGTCACGGTCATTGGTATTGCGTGCAGATTCGAGCGTRGGCGCTGTGAAGTAGAATTCATTCGTGTCAGCGTCAAAGCGCGGCGGGCACACGTGATGCTGTGTGCGTTCGCGCTGGGCAATGGTGGGCTGAATGAAAACGTGGTTCATCAGGCAAGGCTCCAAACTCTATAATTACGATTTTTCGTTACTGTAATTACGAATTTTCGTTATCACAACATCCAAAAAATTGTAATTTACCTATAAACTAGTCAAGTAAGGAGGTTGTCCATGTTTCATTCTGAGTTATTAGATGCCTACAAAAAGGCGAAAAATTACGTACAAGATAAGCAGATTGCGCACGATTTAGAGATACCACCGTCCAGAATCAGTGAAATGCGCAAAGGAAAGCACTATCTATCTGAAAGTGCTGCAATTTTTCTTGCTCAAGAAGCAGGATTAGATATCCATGAGGTATTAATAAAAATTGCAGCAGACCGAGCGAAGAACACGCAAACAAAGAAAGCATGGGAAACGATTTTGGGAAAGCTACATAGCCAAGGATTGCATTGTATTCAGGGACTTAGCCTTGGCTTGATGGGGTTAATGCTAACCGCCGAATACTGGTCTCAGTGCGCATTATCTATCTTATGTTAAATAACATATCCCTCAGATCAAGATCGGCATCAATAAGACAAGCGCCTGCATTCCTCGTCGATACGTTTTGTCCCCTTCACTGTGTTTACGCGACTATTCAACGTAATTGTATATTTACCATAAAATAGCTAATCACCACTTTCTTTAATCCACTCAGTTCAAATGCTCCGCTTGACCTAAGGTGCTTCAATCTCGCAGTGATAAGCTAAATGATCATCTTTTATGGGTTATATTTAGTGTTATCTCAGCAGTTTCCGCCTGTTGACCTTTTTAGGTGCTGCAAGGTTTGCTACAGTTTTGCTAGTTTGTACGCGAACCGTTAAATAAGGGAAAAAATGAGAGCTCAAATAGTGGCTTGGCTGTTAGTCGCATTGACCAGCTTCAGTGTGTCTGCCGAGGATGAAGGCGAAGCCAAACAAGCCCCCGCACAACCTAAGTCGTATGCGGAACAAAGTATTTATGACAAGCCATTGATGGAACGCTATGTTATGGATGAGATTCGTAATCTCAGAACAGACTTCCAGGCTCTTGAAAAGCGTATGGTGGTTGAGATTACCGACCGTGAATTGGACGTGGCGGACAAATCACTTAACTATGCCAATGTCACTGTCACCTACTTTTTCTATTTGATTGCGGGCGCAGCATCATTGATCGCTCTAGTTGGTTGGCAATCGCTGCGTGATATCAAGAACAATACAAAAGAACTCGCTGATCAACAGTTATCGGAAATTGCTGAACAATATGAGCGAAAGTTCCAAGCGCTAGAGCGCGATTTGAAACGTAAAACACGTATCATCGCCGAGAATAACAAAGAAATTGAACGGATTAATGAGATCCATAACCTTTGGTTACGCGCACAGCATTCACAAACGCCAGAACAACGGATGGAAATCTACAATGAGATTTTAAAAATTCGCCCTGGTGATCTAGAAGCCCTCACTCATAAAGCGGATGCCGCGATGGAAATGGGTGAATACCACTGGGCGTTGAGTATTAGTAATCGTGTTTTAGAGGTGGATGACAAAAATGCCAACGCCCTCTTCCAGCGTGCTTGTGCCTATGCGCGTCTTGGTGCGGAAGAGCAAGCGATATCTGACTTGGAAGTCGCCGTGGCGGAAAGTGCCTCTCTGCGTGAGGCGGCTCGTGAGGAAGCTGATTTTGAATCACTTCATGGTAATGAGCGCTTTGACGTGTTGATTGATCCGGAGAGTAATCCTTAGTCAGCATGCTGTACGACAAATCACTGACAATGGGCAGCATACGCTGCCCGTTTTTTATCCACCGGCGAGTTTGACGGTGTGGCCTTTTTTCTCAAGGTGGGCTTTGATTTGATCGCGTTTATCCCCTTGGATCTCGATAACGCCGTCTTTAATCGCGCCACCACAGCCGCATACCTTTTTAAGCTCGGCGGCGAGTAGTTTTAATGCCGCGTCTTCAAGGTCCAGCCCTGTTACTAAGCTAACGCCCTTCCCTTTGCGCCCTTTTGTTTGGCGCTGAATACGAACGATGCCATCTCCCTTTGGGCGAACTGGCTTTTCCGGTGCCTCTTTGATGCGACCGGTTTCGGTAGAATAAACTAATCGGTTGTTGTCAGACATGGTGTATACGTAATGTGAAAACCTTGGTGAGACTATACCAAAACAAAAAGCGGCTTTGCAGATAAAGCCGCTTATCTTATTGGTTGGTATACATTGCGTGTATTAGGCGCGCAGTTTTTCGCCGTTGCGATCAATATAAAGTTTGAGGGCGGGTAAGGTTCCTTTCATCAGATTTCCCCGAACCATCATGTACCAGCCCTTTTCGTCTTTCTCGGGATCGTCATTCATCAGGCGAAACCCTTTGTACTCTTCAACTTGGCGGGTTTGTTTACGAGCAAGCGCATCAAACTCGGCAGGATCAGTCACCATGCTGGTATCGACCCACCACTCAATCGACTTTTTGACGCCAGTTAAGCTGCCAGACACAACTTTACCGCCTATCCGCGCACGATACACCTCTTGGATATCACCAGAGCCTTCTACTTTCTCAATGGTGTAACCACGGTGAAAAAGGCGTTGGGTCATAGTTTCCTCCTGATGCCGTTCCCACAACAGCAATCATACCTATTATGAGTTACGAACCTATTAAATTTTTAGACTATTATCACGTTGAGTTCGAGGATTTTCACTTATTTTCAGACCTTGACAGACAGGTGAGTATATAAAGTGCGATATGTTTCAAGTTTCACTCTGTGGTTGATGATAATATAGGACTATACAATTAAAGTTATAGTGCATTATGAAAAAGATTAATCCCATTGATAACAATCATTTAAGTGCGAGCATTCAAAAGTTCAATCAGGGCGTACTATCCATTGAAGATTGGGATAGCGTGACAGAATCTCGATATAGTCGAAACTCACTACTGAGCTATCGAAATGACTGGCAAGTTTTTGTTTCTTTTTGCCAAAGCCAACATGTCACGGCGTTACCCTGCGCAGTGACAACGCTGCGTCGATTTGCGGAACTCACCTCCCAACAGCGAAAAGTATCGGCGATTCGCCGAATTATTGTCACTGTAGGCTTGGTGCATCGCTTACACCGTCAGCGAGATCCGAGTAAGCATCGCGAAGTGAAATATGCCATGGCACGGTTACTTGCCGCGAAACTCCCAGAAGCAAAAGAAGCCGCGCCATTTAGAAAAAGACACCTGTCAGCACTTAGAGAGCATTTCCAATCAAGTAAGAGACTACGCGATATTCGTGATCTTTTGATTTGGTCATTGTGTTACGAGGGCTTACTCAAACGCAGTGAACTCGCTGCACTCGCCGCAGAAGATGTTCTTTATGACGGCGAAAAGGCCTATGTGATGATTGGAGAGCAACGGGTTGTGCTCTCTGAACAAACCGCAGTGACGCTCGCCATTTGGCTCAAGTACAGTGGGATCCATCAAGGCCCCCTACTGCGACGAATTAACAAGCATGGCCACTTAGGCGACACGCCGTTAGACCCCTCTTCAATTTATCGCGTTTTTCGCCGCGCCAGTGACGTGTTAGGGGAATCAGTGGTGTTTTCTGGACAATCTCCCCGCGTGGGAGCCAGTAAAGCTCTGGCAAAGCAGGGATTAAGTATCAAGCAAATCCAACATCTGGGCCGTTGGAAAAGTCCGGCTATGCCGGCGCAATATGTCGGCAACCGCGAAGCCAGTGAGCAAGCCAAAGCACGTTACCGACATAAAAAGTCTACAGAGTAGCGCCTAACTCACCCGTTTGCCTGTTGCCTTGCTAATACATTGGGCGAGGTATTCGTGGAAAGGATAACCATGATGTTCTACCAGTTTGGGGAACATCGAAATCGGGGTCATTCCTGGAAAGGTATTGATTTCATTAAGTAAGATTTGGTTATCGTCGCTCAAAAAGAAGTCAATACGAGACAAATCTTTTAAGCGTAGGTGCACAAACGCTTGACGCGCATACTGCTGAATCGCCTCTATTTGTTCATTCGTGAGGTTTTCCGCTTCAATGTGCGTATTGCTGTGACTGCCGTCGCTGTACTTTTCCTCGTAGGTGTAGAAGGTGTCCTCTGGGCAGCTGATTTCGCCCGGTGGGGTGACAATCACATCCTCTCCCATGTGGAATGCAGCGACTTCAAGCTCACGTGGTTTAATCGCTTTCTCGATAAGTACTTGGTCTGAAAACGTAAACGCATCTGCAATTCGCGCTTCTAGCTCATCTTCCTTCGCCACACGGTAGCAGCCCACGCTGGAGCCCTGACTTGCCGCTTTTACAAAAACCGCCCCTTGCTCGTTATAAAAAGTACGAGCCCGAATCAAGCTACTTGGGCTTTGGTCGKTTAAAAATACATAAGGTGTGTTCGGAATCCCGAGGGCGTCAAACCATAACTTGGAGGTGATTTTATTAAAGCACACTCGGCTCGCTTCAGGTCCGCAGCCGAGATACGGCAAACCTGTGATTTCTAACAATGATTGAATATCGCCTGTCTCACCGGGAAAGCCGTGAATACAAGGCACCACATAATGGATTTGGGTGTGTTCTACCTTGCTACACAGCATGCCATCGGTATCCAAATGGCAGCGCATGCCATCCGCTAAATGCCAACCTTGATCGGTCATTTCCACTTTATGGACTTTCACTCGCGGCATTTTTGCCAGTTGTGACTCAAGGTACTGAGCCGAAATTAAAGAAATCGCATGTTCAGCGCCACCGCCACCACACAGCAAAAGAAGGTTTATTTTACTCATCATTTTCTCACAAGACGTGCCATGCACGTATTTTGCTGACTTTTAAGCCATAGTAGACAATTGTTCGCTAGCTTTCATTATCCAAACAGCTTTTATGTCCGCTTTGATAGCCGATTGCTTGTCAATTATACAAGTGAATGCTGCCCATCAGGCGCTCAACTATGCGTTACCCACCACACACAAAAAAGCCGGCAAATCGCCGGCCTGTTCAGCAAATGGTGCGCTTAGTTAACGCGCACCATTTGTGGGTTGGACGACCGTTTGATATCCGCAATGGAGCGAACAAATGGTCCATATTGGCGCACTGTTTGTGGAAGCGCCTGAATCGCTTGCTTGGCTGCATCTCGGGTTGGGTATTCGCCATAAAGCAAGGTGTACCAAGGCAAACCATCGACCATTTTTTTATTGCTCCAAAGCGGCTGATCGCTGGGTAAGCGTTTAGCGTAATCGCTAAATCCACGATCGTGACTCAGTGCCACAACTTGAATGGTATAGCCCGGCCCTTGTTTCGCGGGTTTTACCGTTTGCTTTTTAGGCGCAGGCTTTGGCTGAGCTTGTGGCATCGGCTCCGCTTTCGCCATCTCTGGCTGTTCGGTCGCACGGGTATCGGTCGACTCAATGGTCTGACTATAAATTTCGGTAGTGACGCCGCCACCGCTGCATCCCGTTAAGAGCGCGGCAACAGCCAATAAGGCCAATTTTTTCATTGCAATTCTGTCAGTTATCCAAGTTTGTGTCATTGTGCCCCCGACCTAACAACCATTCAATAAAAACTTAGGTGGCGGCGTAAGGTTTCGGCTGCAGCTCACAGATGGCCACCCCTGCCTGTTTTTCAGTGTATCGTGTTGAATAAATTCTGCTCCGCACAGATCACATTGCTTTAAAAAAAACCGCTGAATTCAAGCATGAATAGATACACTGGCTGACAATCTGTCCTGTTTCTCGGCTTATCATGCCACGCAAAGGGGGAGCGTTATGTCAGGGATTGATCAGTTGCTTAAACCCAAATCAATCGCGGTTGTTGGCGCCTCAGACCGAGCTAACCGTGCTGGGTATGTGGTGACTCGCAATCTACAATCGGGGGGATTTCAAGGTCCAATCATGCCCGTCACGCCGAAATATCAAGCGGTTGCGGGGATACTGGCCTACAAAACCATCGAAGCACTGCCATTAGTGCCTGACTTAGCTATCCTATGTACCCGTGGCGAGTACAATCTTAGCCTCATCGAACAGCTGGGCGAACGTGGCGTCAAGTTAGTGATCGTGCTAGCAGCGGGCATGCGCGGGCAATTTAATGAGCAAGGCGAAAGTCACTTTTCACGCATGCAGGCCATTGCAGCGCGCTACACCATGCGGGTGCTTGGACCAAACAGTCTGGGGATGATTCTGCCTTGGCTGAATTTGAATGCGTCGTTTGCGCCTGTGTCTGCCAATAAAGGAAACATTGCCTTTATTTCTCAATCCGCCGCTGTCTGTACCACGATTTTAGACTGGGCCAAAAATAAGCGAATCGGCTTCTCGACCTTTATTTCACTCGGCGAAGCCTGCGACATCGACTTTCCCGAGTTATTGGATTATCTGTGTCGTGACAGTAAAACCGATGCCATTCTGCTCTATGTCGACTCAATCCGTGATGCGAGACGGTTTATTTCCGCTGCTCGTGCCGCGGCACGTAACCGACGTATTTTGGTGCTAAAAAGTGGCCGCACTCGCGGTGGCTCGGTGGCCTTGGAACAACTGAGCCATACCAACATGGGCCTCGATGCCGCCTATGACGCAGCCATTCGTCGCTCGGGGATGCTGCGCGTAAATAACACTCACGAGCTATTTGCCGCAGTCGAAACCTTGTCGCACTCCGTTCCTTTACGTGGCGAGCGTTTGGCCATTATTACCAATGGCGGCGGCCCTGCTGTCATGGCAGTAGATACACTGATGGATTCGGGCGGTAAATTGGCGTCTCTTAGTGAGAAAACTATTGAAGCGTTGAATCAGGTATTACCCGCAAGTTGGTCGCGTACCAACCCGATCGATATCGTGGGCGATGCGGACACACAACGATACCAAGATGCCATTGATATTCTCTTGACGAGTGATGATGCCGATGCACTACTTATCATGCATTCACCCTCCGTCACGGCGCCGGGGCTAGCTACCGCGAAAGCCATTATCGCTGCTCTCAAGGAAAATCCGCGCGCGCGGCGTTTTAATATTCTCACCAACTGGCAAGGCGAAGGCGATGACGCCACCGTTGCTCGACTAGCATTTACCCATGCTGGCTACCCGACCTATCGTACGCCAGAAAGCGCCGTTACCGCCTACATGCATTTGGTAGAGTACCGGCGTAACCAAAAGCAGTTGATGGAAACGCCCACGTCCACCGGACAAACAGACTACGACTTGCCGGCAGTTCGCGCCTTTATCGATCAAGCCGAAGATATTAAGCACCTCACTCTCACCACACATGAAGTCCGTCCTCTTCTTGAAGCGTATGGCTTGCACGTCATGTCCACCTGGCTGGCGAGTGATCCGGTCGAAGCGGCGCAAATTGCCGAGCAAGTGGGCTATCCGGTTGCAGTGAAACTGAGATCGCCAGATATCCAGCATAAATCGGATGTACAAGGCGTGATGCTCAATTTGCGCACAGCCGCTGAAGTGGCGAATGCTTCACAAGCCATTKTGGACCGCGTGTCTATGACGTATCCAAACGCACGCATTCAAGGCTTACTGATTCAATCCATGGCTCCCCGCGCCGGTGCGCAAGAGTTAAGAGTGACAATCACTAATGATCCCGTGTTTGGCACCATTATCTTATTGGGTGAAGGTGGTTCAGACTGGGACGTGACCAAAGATGCTGCGGTGGCGATCCCTCCGCTCAATATGGCGTTAGCACGCTATTTGGTAATTGGCGCGATCAAGTCTGGCAAAATCAAACAGCGCGGCTTCCCCGTTTCCATTGATGTGCCCAGCTTGTGCCGCTTTTTAGTGACACTGTCACAGATGATCATTGATTGCCCTGAAATTGACGAACTGGATATTCACCCACTATTAGTCGCGGGCGACGAGCTCACCGTATTAGACGCCTCCCTACAACTGCGTGATTACGCCGGTAGTCAGCATCAACGTTTGGCGATACGCCCCTATCCTAAAGAACTCGAGCAACAGGTCACCTTAAAAAATGGCGATACATTGCTATTACGTCCGATTCTTCCCGAAGATGAGCCAACCCACAAAGCGTTTGTAGAGCAAGTATCGGAGGAGGATCTTTATCGGCGATTTTTCTCTGACGTGGGTGAGCTCAACCATGAGGCCCTGGCCAACCTCACTCAGATTGACTATGGCCGAGAAATGGCACTGGTAGCGACCTATACCTCCCCTTCTGGACAAGAAGAAATCTGGGGAGTGGTCCGTTTATTGGCCGATCCTGAAAATACAGAAGCCGAGTTCGCCGTGCTAGTGCGCTCGGATTTAAAAGGCGTTGGCCTTGGCAGTATCTTGATGACTGCGATCATCGATTACGCCAAACAGGCCGGCCTATCTCACATTACCGGTATGACGATGCCAGCGAACCGAGGCATGATTGGATTAGCACAAAAGTGCGGTTTTAGTATTGATGTGCAAATGGCAGACGGCGTGGTGGATATGCTGCTGCCACTACATAAAAACCAAGATGCATAAACCGACTACGGCGTATCAATCGGAATGTCACCGGCTTGCAAATAGGGCGCAAGCAGCTTAGGGACTTGCCGCACCAACCAAGATTTCGCATTGCCCATACGGTTGCGCTTCCACGCGAGTCCCATCTTTAACTCGAAAGGTGTGCTGCCCTTCAATAGCTTAAGGCGACCCGCTTTCAAGTCATCTTGAATCCAAAACCACGGTAAAGTGCCAATCCCCTGACCTGCCAATATCGCTTGATACTTATCATGCATCGAGCTGACGGTTAAACGCGGTTGATCTTCCAAGACATTATAGGTAATCGGCTGCATGCCGCGTGCGGTATCGGCAACCGCAACTCCTCGATAACCAGCCCGAATGTCTGGATCGACAGGTCGCGCTTCCTTATGAATGGGATGGTCAGGCGTGGCAACCCAGTACGCACTCATTTCGCCCAAAGGCTGTACCTTAATCCCTTGAGGAACTGACGCTGGGATCGGCGCAATCAGCACATCTGCTCTATCTTGCGCGAGAGATTCCCAGCACCCGGCAAGAATTTCTTCTGACAGTTTCAAACGCGTGCTGCTTTTATTGGCAAGACGCTCAATGAGCGGGAAAAAGAACGCACTTTTAAACAAACCGTCGTAGGCAAGCCGAATTTCGAGCTCCCACCCATGAGCTAACGACGCCGCATCGGCAATCATCTCATCGGCCGCGTTCAGTAATAAGCGTCCACGCTCTACCAATAAATGGCCGGCGTCGGTAAATGTCGCGCGGTGACCGGACCGATCAAAGATCACTAGTCCAAGCTCATCTTCCAGCTTTTGAACTTGATAGCTCAGTGAGGAAGGGGCTCGATTAAGTGACTCCGCTGCGGCGGCAAAACTGCCTTTTCGCTCAATGGCATCTAAAACCTGTAACGCTTCAAACGACAACATAGTGCTTCTCTTAACCTACATCACGGAACGTCGTAAGGAGCTAACGACGTGCGACGCAAATGGGGACCTATAAAGTCTTAACACTTTAGCAGGGTTTTCAGTGCACTCCTACTTCAAAAGCCAATTTAAAACGACTATCAGTTGATAAGATAAAGACAATAAATCAGCGATATAGCACAAAATCGTCACCGGGTTTATTTCCTTTCAACAAGAACTGTCATACAGTAAATGAGAGGTGACGATGAGACTAGACCGGATTGAAATAGCAGGCTTTCGTGGCATCAAGCGCCTGTCACTACAAGTTGATGAACTCACCGTTCTAATCGGTGAAAACGCGTGGGGTAAATCTTCCTTGCTCGACGCATTGGAAATCGCTTTGCATCCTAGTGGTGATCGTCCCAGCTTCAAACGCTCGGACTTTCATGTTGACCACACCCTAGGGATTGCCCCTGAACAACAATTTCAAATCGTACTGCGTTGGCAAGAAAGCTTTGCTGGCGAACACAAAGCACGCCGCTATCGACGCTTTAAGCCGGTGTGGAATGGCGAGCATGAGGGTTGCCGTACTCTCGATTATCGCTTGAGCGCCACCACAGAAGAAAGCAAAGTCCATGTACGTCGCGAGTTTCTATCCAGTCAGGGCGATGTCATTCAAGATATCGAGAGCGATGTGCTGGCACAGCATCTCATGCAGATCCACCCTGTGGTTCGGGTACGCGATGCAAGACGCATGCGGGTCCCCGGACAAACAGTAACTAAAGACAATACCCGCCTTGAGCAACGGCTCGACAATACCTATCGCCGATTGTTAATGATGCCCGGCCACGTTAATAAAGGAGAGATTAAGAGCGGGCTACATGCGATGCGGCAACTGCTGGATCATTACTTTGCCGTACAAGAGCACGATCGCCCCCCTTACCCCATCAATGCCCCCGGAGCGTTAGCGTTTACCCATAATCAAATGCATCCCTTAGAGGCGGTGGCTAACAATACCTCCAATCAAAGCGACCTTATCCTGATGGGATTATTAAGCGCATTTGTGCGAGCGCGAGGGCCAAAGCAGCTTAAGCGCAATGCGCGACCGATCATGGTGTTTGAGGATCCCGAAGGTCGCCTGCACCCCACCTTATTGAATCAAGCTTGGCGCCTGATCCAATTGATGCCGATGCAAAAAATACTGACCACTAATAGCGGTGATCTTTTGGCGGGGGTTCAACTTGATCATATCCGAAGATTGGTACGCCATCCGACCGAGACACGCAGCCACCAAGTTCCCTCACAGCTGTTAAGTAAAGATGAACGCCGTCGCGTTACCTTTCATGTCCGCTTTCATCGCCCCAGTGCCTTGTTTGCGCGCTGCTGGCTGTTGGTTGAAGGCGAGACGGAGATTTGGCTATTTAATGAGCTCGCTCGCTTGCAAGGTTATGACCTCGCTGCCGAAGGCGTCCACTTAATTGAATTTGCACAAAGCGGTCTACGTCCATTAATCAAAACCGCCAAAGCCTTGGGGATTGAATGGCACCTAGTCGCCGATGGTGATATGGCCGGGAAGAAGTATGCCGTCACAGCACGCGGACAGATTGAGAATCAGCCGGAGGGCGTTAGGCTTACCGTCTTGCCCGATAAAGACATTGAGCATTTCTTGTATAACAACGGCTATGAGCCTTTGTTCCGAGATATGGCTGGGATGACAAGCCAACAGCCTCACATGAATGACAGGCGCATCATTACTAAGGCACTCAAGCGTTATGCCAAACCCGATGCCGCGCTCGCGATCATCGCCTATACCGAGAATGAATTGAAAGCGCCGATCCCTAAGTTGCTTCGGTGGATCTTGCAACGTGCGATCGGCTTAGCCAGAGGGATGGGCTAGTTAGCCCTCCTTGTTTACACGTTGGAAAAACAGCGTCACTTTCCCGACTTCAACCCCCCATTTGCGCATCGAGGTGACATTAAATAAATGGTCTGAATCTTGTCGGAACATCCAGTCGTCAAAGTGCAGCTGATACTCGCTGTCACCAACAGGCACAACCAAATCATAGCGCCAATTTAACGCATTCCCTTCTACAACACCTGTCGCTGTGCCCACTATATCACCGGCGGTTCCTGAATAGATCCCTTCTGAGTGGCGGGTAATCGTCCAAACACGCGTTTGGGTCTCGCCATCGTCATACACAAAGGACTCGTCGAGTGTCAGTGTATCGCCATCCACAGTACCAATGATATCTACCTCAAAACGCCGGCGTTGCTCACCAGAAAAATCTTGCACCATACCCCACGCTTTTGTGTGTCCTTCAAAATACTCAAACAAGTCAAACGCAGGAGTACGCGCTTTGTAGTCCTCAATGTCCGCTGAACACGCCGTCAACAATAGCGCCGCTACGGCGAGCAAGGCCCACTGAATACGCTGCCGGATCTGCCTCGTCGGTAGAGTCATGATGGATCTCCTAATAATGCTTTACGGTGATCGGGGTAATCGGTATTTTCTGATAACCAAATGGCCAAGAAGGCGTCGGCCAATGCCGTATCGGTTAGGTTAAGTGTTAGCTGCCAGTTTTGGTCCGCGCGTTGGTAATAAAATGTACCGCCGGTCCGAGTACGGACAAAAGCAAGACGATCGTTCTCCTTGATATAGCCCCAAGCTGGCGAGATTGTTTCCAGCCACACTGCGCGTTGCGATGCAGAGAACCCAAGGTGCTGCCACTGATCGTCCGTCGCTTCCATCAGCCGTGTGTCGCTGATATCTCGAGCATAGGTAATCACCAATGCATGTGGCTGTTGTGGTTGATACTCTCCGTCAGGCGCACGCAACTCGGAGCGATAGATCGTCCACCAGCCCCATGTGAGTGTTGCCTTGCCAACTTGAGGCCAAGATTGCCATGCATTCTCCATCGTATGAGATGCCGTCTCGGCAGAATTCGGCCAAGAGAGGATTAAGGTAAGCCAGCCCACAAGCAGAATAGCTTTCATCACTCACCTCCTGAGGCCAACGTCGTTGGCTGTGTTTTTTCTACCAGCCAACGCATTAGGTGGATAAGAATCACACTGTACACCGCCCAGACCGCCACCAGAACGAGACTTGTGGTGAGCCAAGGTTGCGGAAAAACAATCGCGCCAAGCCGTTCTCCAGCAACATAACTGCTCGCGCCACCCAAAGCGCCAATCAAACTCATCGCCCATAGAGAATGGGCGAGAATGATCTTACGCAACAACCAAACGAAGGCGCAGAACCCGCACCAAAGTAGAGCCAGCCACACCGGCATCCACGCTGATGCAGGTTCAGTGGCAAGCCAGCCAAAATGGATTAACAGGTTGTCACCGACAAGGCCTATCGGCGTTAAGGTGATGATCGCCCAAAGGACATCGCGCTGATAGACAATCGCCGCGGCAAGCATGGCGACTAGCAACCACTGGGTGCTACTTTGCCCCAACGCCGCCGTGAACCAAAACACGTTAAAAAGCAGGGAGATCACCACAAAGCGCATGATGTTAGGCCTCACGCCAAGCGGGGCGACTAAACAGCAACTGCACAGCGCTGATGGTGCGCTCGCGGAATCCCCCCTCGCAGTAGCAGAAGTAGTATCGCCACAAACGCGCAAAGCGTTCATCATAGCCAAAGGTTTGTAGCGTATCTGCGTTTTGGTTAAAGCGCTGATGCCAGTCGGCGAGTGTATTGGCGTAATCGATACCAATATCTTTTAAATCACGCATCACAAAATCGGTCTGCGCGGTAAAATGATCCAGCAATACATTCACTGATGGCAAGAAGCCACCAGGAAAAATATGCTTTTGGATAAAGTCCACATTCCGGCTGTAGTGTTCATAGCGCTGATCGGCAATGGTGATGGCTTGAATGGCCATCAGTCCCTCAGGTTTGAGTAACGATTGACACTTTTTCACAAAGGTATCGAGATACTCTTTACCTACCGCTTCGATCATTTCAATCGAAACGAGCTTATCGTACTCACCGTCAAGATCGCGGTAATCTTCTTTTAACAAGGTGATTTGGTTTTGCAGGCCCGCTTGTTCGATCCGAGCTTTTGCCCAAGCATACTGCTCTTCCGAAATCGTCGTAGTGGTGACACGGCAACCATACTCTTTGGCAGCGTAGATCGCCATTGCTCCCCAGCCCGACCCAATCTCAATTAAGTGATCCGATGGTTTGAGCTTAAGTTGCCGACAAAGGCGGTCCATTTTCTCCACTTGTGCCGCTTCCAAGCTCACGGTGTTCTCGGTATAGATAGCGCTAGAATAGAGCATCTGCTCATCAAGAAAGTGGCGGTAGAGATCATTACCCAAATCGTAATGCGCGGAAATATTACGACGTGCGGTGTCTTTTTCATTGCGGTTTCGCCAGTGTGCCATCTTGTTGCCAAGATTCACCAACCAACCGGTGTGTTTTTCAATGCGATCGATGGCAGGTAGGTTGCGAGCAAAGACACGGATCACATCGGTCAGATTGGGAGATTCCCACCAACCATCCACGTAAGCTTCAGCGGCGGCAATACTTCCACCGGTCAACATACGTGTGTAAAAGCGCGGATCGTGGACGAGCACAGAGGCATGAAGACTAGCTTGTGGATCACCACATTGTAAGGTTTGCCCCTGCTCGTCGACCAAAGAAATACAGGCATCTTTAACATGTGCCAGTAACGTGTAAACCAACTGCTTAGCATAATGCTCTTTGCGTGTCAGCGTGCGTTGAGTTTGAGAAACGTCCGTCGCAGACATAATTACTCCTTCTTCGCACCTGGGTGCGGATAAAACGGTGCGCCCTTTATCCATAATTTGAGCGCCTGCCAATAAATACCAATGAGAACTTTTACTGTCTCGATCGGGGTTCGGATCAATAGTTTATTGAGGGTTTGCGTGGTAAAGGGGCGCCGCTTCATGCCTAAAGTGGCATCGAACTCTCGATCATTTCGGTGCGCTTCTAAATGCACATGCACACGTTCACCTAGCGGCTTGAGTCGCCAGTGATACCGTTGCTCAATCGGGTTGAATGGCGAGACATGAAAGGCTTTATCATGCTGCCAGCGCTTCCCCGCTGGTATCGCATAAAAATGCTTTTCTCCCCAAGGGGTATTGCTCACCTCAGCCAATACATACCGCCACTGATTATCTGTGTCATAGATGTAATAAAGGTTCACGGGACTAAAGTACACGCCCAAATAGCGAAGTTGGCACAATGCGTAGACTTTGCCGGCAATGCGCTCACCGGTTAGCGCATAGAGTTTATCGAGACAAGCCGCTTTGGTGTCCGACTCCCCCGCGAAATAGTCGGCATGATGAAAGGCGGCGAACCCCCACTTCCCGAGTCGAAAGCCACGCACTCGCGCCGCCAGTGTGCTTAGCTCATCCAAATCAATCAGCGGCATAAACACGGGATAGTTAAAGGCGTGTTTGATCGGCGTAAAGCGTCGGTGTCGAACTTGGCCGACGTAAAGCCCGCTTTGAAGTGATTCTGCCACTGTACTCACTAACTTATTTCCTCAACTACATCGAGCGCACTGCGCACACCATCTTCATGGAAGCCGTTGTACCAGTAGGCGCCACAGAACCAGCTTCGTTGCTGGCCATTAATTCGATGGCGCTGTTGCTGCGCGGCGACGCTTTCGGTATTAAATACCGGATGCGCATACACAAACTGCCGTAAAATCTTACTCGGATCGATTCGATCCGTTTGATTTAGCGTGACACAGAAGGTTTCAGGCGCCTGAATTGACTGCAATATATTCATATTGTAGGTCAAAGCTGCAGGTTGCGTGTCTATATCTTCTGACACGGGCAGATGATAGTTCCAGCTCGCCCATGCCCCTTTGCGAGTGGGAAGTAGTGAGGTATCGGTATGGAGCACCACCTCGTTATCTTGATACGGAATTGCGCCTAACACTTCACGTTCAGCCGTTGAGGGATCGGCTAGCATCGACAGGGCTTGATCGCTATGGCAAGCAAAAATGACATGGTCGAACTGATACTCGCCACTCTCTGTGGTGAGCACAACGCCGTGCTGGTGACGTGTTACTTGCCTAACGGGAGTGTTTAATTGGATCTTTTCAGCAAACGCTGGGGTGAGCTTTCTAACATATTCACGCGAGCCACCCGGAATGACGTACCACTGCGGGCGATTCGTAATATCCAGCAAGCCGTGGTTTTGGAAAAAACGGAGGAAAAATGCCAGAGGGAATCCGCGCATATCTGAAAGTGTGGAGGACCATATTGCCGCCCCCATCGGTAAGATATAGTTTTGACAAAAATAGTCGCTAAATCCGTGCTGGTTAAGGAACTCCCCCAAGGTGTGCATAGCCAATGTATCTGACGCTTGGCCGCGCTGATGAGCCTCACGCGCCAAACGGTTAAAACGCATAATCTCGGCTAAGAAACGGTAAAACCGAACATTCACCACATTACGTTTTTGCGCGAACAGCGACGCTAAGCTATGTCCGTTGTATTCCAGACCATTTTCATCGTTACGCACACTAAAACTCATCTCAGAAGGCTGTCGACCTACCCCGATTTCTTCCAGTAAACGTTCATAATTCGGGTAAGTACGATCGTTAAACACGATAAAGCCCGTGTCGATCGCATAGCGTCCACTCTCAACCTCTACGTCAACGGTAGCCGTGTGGCCACCGAGATAGTCGTTGGCTTCAAAGAGCTGAATGTCATGACGCTTATTTAAATAATGGGCACATGTCAGGCCCGCAATACCGGAGCCAATAATCGCAATTTTCATGCTTGTTTCCTTGTCATGCGTCGAGCAATGGCGATCTGCCATGATGTAGGGAGTAAGGCGATAATTTTCAGGAAATAGGTAAACTTACGCGGAAAGTGAACTTCTGCTTTGCGTTTCTCAAGCCCTGCTTGAATGGCCGCCGACGCTTGCTCGACAGTCACGCGCATCGGCATGGCGAAATCGTTTTTATCTGTTAGTGGCGTTTTAACAAACCCAGGCGAAATAAGTGACACTGTTACCCCTTGATGGGCGAGATCAACCGATAACGTATTGGCTAGATAGCTGATAGCAGCTTTAGACGCGCCATATGCCTCTGCGCGAGGTAAAGGCATGTAACTCGCCGAGGAACCAACGATCGCCAAATGGGTGCCCGGCACAAAGCTTGCCTGCAAGGCTTCGATACAATTAAGGACGCCAAACACGTTGATATCGAATACGCGTTTAAACAAGGGTACATCGATTTTTCCGTAGTCGATGTATTCACAGGTACCGGCATTTAGGATCACCAAATCAGAGCTTGCTGATAAGGCACCGAGCGCTTGGTGGGTTTGATCCCTGTCTGTGGCATCAAACACTAACGGCTCGAGAGAAGCATGATCGCGCTGCATCGCATCTAGCTTGTCTTGGTTACGGCCACACGCAATGACGCGCCACCCTTGGCGTGCATAGTCTCGCGCTAATTGCTCGCCAATCCCCGATGTCGCGCCAGTAATCACAACCTGTTTCATTGTCCTAACCTCGCTTTTATGTAAGTGAGTAGTCGACCCATCAACGGCAAGGCCTCATAAATCATTTCGCCCATGTCAAAATAGTCGCGGTGACGACTGATTCGCCCATCCGTAAACGTCAAATGCGAGCAACCATGCACCTGTCTCGGTCTGCCATGTTGTACACGCGGATGAGAAAACGTCATGGTCCACGTCACGAAAGCATCATTGTCCCCCGCCGTGGTATGGTGAATGTCAAACTGACAGCTAGTGACGTTTTGATACAAGGAAGCAAAGTACGCTAGAAACGCAGAGAGCCCTTCAATACGGTGTGCTGGGTCGATAAACACAATGTTTGGGTGGTAAATCGTTTCAAGCGATGCCAAGTTGTCTTTACCGAGGGCCTGATAAACTTGCGCAAAGCGCGCCACCTGAGTTTGAACGCTCTCGATCTCCATTATGCAGACTCCTTGGGCTGATTTTTGGCCGCCTCAAAAATCGCTAGTGCCTGTTTGCGCTGCTTGGCATGATCAACAATCGGTTTGGGGTAATCTAATGACTGCGCATACTTTTCTGCCCACGACCAAGGTTGATGGATTTGCTTACCAGGCACCTCTTTTAGTGCCGGTAACCAACGACGTATGAAGCGGCCATCACTGTCGAAGCGCTCCCCTTGAGTTGTCGGATTAAAAATTCGAAAGTAAGGCTGTGCATCGGTGCCAACTGACGCTGACCATTGCCAACCACCGTTATTGGACGCAAAGTCGCCGTCAATCAGCTTGGACATAAAGTAGTCCTCCCCCCAACGCCAATCGATGAGCAAGTCCTTGGTTAAAAAGCTTGCCACTATCATCCGCAGGCGGTTATGCATCCATCCGGTGGTGTTCAATTGCTGCATCGCAGCATCCACAATCGGAAAGCCGGTTTTACCCGCTTTCCACGCCTCAAAGCGAGCGTTGTCGTTATCCCACACCACAGACTCTCCCCACTCTAAAAAGCAATGCTTTTTGCTAATACTGGGGTTTTGGGCACTCACTTCTTGATAGAAATCGCGCCAGATTAGCTCTGACAACCAAGTTGCTGCGCCTGAATCGGGCTCGCGCCAGTGCGGATGCTCAGATTGCAGTCGCGCTAGGCATTGGCGAGGGGACAATGCACCAATGGCAAGATACGGTGACAGCTGACTGGTGCCCTCAATGGCAGGGAAATCCCGGTACGTCTTGTAATCTGCCGCTTGTTCACGGCAATAAGTGCGTAACTTATCTAAGATGGCTTTTTCCGTGGTCGGCCATGCGGAGGCGGACTTGGTTGGATAGTCAAATTCAATCGGCTCAAGAGAAGCAAAAATAGCGGTTAACCGCTTATCGTCAGCACGTACGGCTGGAGCCTTAAGCGGTGACTGATCCATACCTTCTAATGCACGTAGACAGGCTTTTTTAAACGGAGTAAAGACTTTATACGCGTCGCCTTTACCAGAACGAATCGTGCCGGGCGCAAATAGATTACGGTCATGGTAGGCGTACCAATCAATGCCCTGCGCCTCCACTCGTTGCTGTGCTTGGCGATCGCGATTTTGCTCATTCAGCTCGTATTCACGATTCACAAACACGGCGTTGATATTCAGCGAGTTCGCAAGAGTTGCGACCGTTTCAGACGCCTTCTTATAGTCAGCGGCTCGTGTCACCAGCAGCGGAATGTTAAGTGCTCCGAGTTCGTCACGCAGCGCCTTAAGCCTTGCTTCAATCAATCCCGCCTGAATCGGGGCCATATGGTGGGCAGCCCATTGGTCCGGTGTTTCCACAAAAAGGCCCACAACAGGCTCGTTTGCTTCGCACGCTGCATGCAGTGCACGATTGTCGAGGCAGCGCAGATCGCGTCGAAACCAAACTAAATGCATAACGGATTGTTCTCCTTGAGTTCTTTTAGCTCGTCTCCATGTACGGAGCAAATAAATGGCTGGCTCACAATGTGAATGTCAGATTGTGCGTAACACTGCCGAAGCTGATTAAGCTGGGAACGATCGAGGCGGTGCGCAGCCATCACTGCGAGCGTGGGGATCTTTTGCTCTCGCATCACTTCGAGGATAAGGCCAAGTTGGGAATGTGGCTCACGCAAGATAGTGACGTTGTAACCTTTCTCATTCAGACGCATCGCCATCATGGTGCGCTGATAATCTTCTGTGTCAGTAAGTGTCACTAACCAACAAGGGAACTTACTGTTGCGCTTTGCGTTCGCCAACATTGCCGCTTGGCATTTTTCGATTACCGTACTGCGCCACATATCTTTCTGCAGAGAACTGATGGCGCTTTGCTCCTCATCCAACCACGTATCTAGCGGCATAAAGACGTGTTCGATGAGCCAATAAAACGGATATTCTTTTAATAAGGTTTCGACGTGCTGGCCGAGTTTTTTCAGTGATAAGTCACGAATTAACTTCATCAGCTCGCGCGCTAACGTATCATCTTCGCTATCTATTTGGGTCTCGGTTTGCGACAGTAACGGTTTCACTTTGCTGATCGGGACACCTTTGTCGAGCCAGCGTAAGATCCGGCCAATCATGGCGACGTCTTCATCACTGTAAAGACGATGACCTTTCGGAGTTCTGGCCGGAGACAGCAAGCCATAACGGCGTTGCCATGCGCGCAATGTCACTGGATTAACGCCGGTACGATCAGCGACTTGGCTGATCGTCAGCGTGCTTTCGGGATTAGAGTCCATAACGTAACCTTAAGGCATCTGGATACGGCTTCAGATACGCTTGACTAGCAAGGTAATCATCTGGGTGGTTGTGCAAATGGTGAGCAATGAGGGTCAACGGCGCTAACAACGGCATAGTGCCTTGCCGGTAAGCATGAATAAGGTGAGTCAGCTCCGCTTTTTGGCTCTTATCGAGGTTGTTCTTAAAATAGCCTTGCAGATGCATTAGCACATTGGTGTGCTTTTTCCGTGTCGCACGGATAGCTAACGACTGCATAAACTGCGTGCGATACCGGTGGAAAAAATCATCAATATCGTACTCCGCGATGTTCGCCATAAAACGGCCCAACTCTCGGTAACGCTCAGGCGAGTGCGCCATCAACACTAATTTGTATCGTGAGTGGAATGCGACCAGCGCTTTTCTTGTCACGCCACTTTCGACACTGCGATATAAATCGTCTAACGCAAATAACCGAAACACAAAATTCTCACGCAGGACGGGGTCGTTTAATCGGCCATCTTCTTCAATCGGCAGCCACGGCATACGATCCATTAATGCTTGGGTATACAGCCCTACCCCGGAGATATCAGAGGTGTAACCATTTTCCCGATAGACTTTGACACGCTCCATGCCACAAGTGGGCGACTTGGCACAAACGATATAGCCACGTAGTGCTTTATGGGCCAATTCATCCGCTTTTCGTTCACTAAAGGCCACCATTCTTTCGGTGTGATCTTTACTGGCGTCTTTGGTCTCAACCAAACGAATATCGCCCACATTCCCTTTGTCTAGTAAACGAATTGTCGGTCTTGGCACCGGTAAGCCGATCGCAACCTCTGGACAAACCGGGACAAAATTGACATAGGGAGCGAGCTCTTTAGTCACAAATGGACTGCGTTTATGACCGCTATCAAAACGCACCTTTTCACCAATCACACATGCGCTAACACCAACTGGAAACGACATGCTTCACCTCTTCTTATCAAGCGGCATGAGCCGCAGAGTTGTACATTTATATTTTGTTGTACAACTCAATGTAGGCGAAGGATCACTTCTGTACAATATTTTTTATTTGTACAAGTTTACTCTGGTTCTTGATATACCCTCACGCAGTCCCCTTAACAGCTGCTACGCTTTACCTATTCCTTATCAAAGAGGGAGTCTCACATTTGTCTCACTATTGATACGACTTGAGTCACTCGTGTCACATACACTTAAAGCCACCATGATATAGCTCTCACGACCATGCCCTTACAGAGAACGACACTAAACATCGATGACCGTCTCTCCATTGCGAAGCGCCCATTTCGACCTCGCGGCCGCGCTATACTCGTGATTGCGCTGATCTGCTTTGCTATCCTGATTGCCACTTTTTCCTTATTTAATACCGCACAAGAACAACAACGACTGCGCACCGAGCAGCTATTAAGCGTCGAAGCAAAATCCTTTGCTGACGCGTTAACGCGTCACATGAATGCTCACCTGAATGAACTCAGTGTGCTTGCCAGCGAGATAGAAAAAAACATTCCCTCGACGTACTCGACATGGCAAGCATTAGTGCTAGCCCATCAGGGGAATGACGTTCACTTTCAAGCCTTGTTCTGGGCTGAGTCTGATCGCACGATTCGTTGGCATTACCCCCAAAATGACTCAGAAAAGCCCGAGCAATTCCCGTTTGACGTTTTAGGAGACGGTAACGCTCAGCTTTTGCGTATGGATGTAGAGTCGCTCCATGACTGGCATATTGCACACCCTATCTATACGCAAAATCGGAATACGCCTAACTACTATCTCGGTGGCACTCTCGATATTGCAGAACATATCAGCCACCTAGCATCTGATTATCTCGATACGTTTCAGAAACTCACTCTCTACGCTGCAAGTGATGGGCACGTTGTATTCGGGGACATACCGCCCAATGAAGCAGCAACAGGACAAGTTGGGCTCACGCTAACCGGCGCCAGCCCGGAATTTATCGTCACATTGTGGAGCACCCCTGACTCGGAACACTTTTTATCTTTGCCAATGCTCATTTACATCTCTGGGTTGGTCGTCACGATCTTAGTGGGTATCGCCTTGTATTTAATTGAAATCAATTTGATGGCGAGAAAAGCTGAACAAGCGACGATTACTCGACTGCAAAATGAAATCGCTCAACGCAAAGACGTTGAAAATCAGCTGCATTTTATTGCTAATCATGATCCCCTGACCTATCTGCCAAATCGCCATGCACTGCTTAATCACATTCAGCACACCATTAATAAGACGCTCTCGGCAACGCGTACGCTGTCGCTGATTTGTATCGACATTGATAATATTAAGGAAATCAATGATCTTCACGGCTACCGCATTCACGATGACGTATTAACTACCGTCGCCAAACGCTTACAAAATCTATTGCCTCCACAAGCTTATTTAGCCAGAACCAGTGATGAACATTTTGTCATGCTGCGCACCGATCTATCGCCGTTAGAAGCCGAGGTACACGCCAAGCAGGTGCGTTTAACTGTAGAGAAAGAATGCCACGCTCAGGGAGTGACTGTTTTACCTAGCTGCGCAATTGGTGTGGCGTATCGCTATGACACATCTATGCCGGCTCATGAATTACTGCGCCACGCCGATACCGCTGCGCATCGAGCACGACAACTCGTGCACCACCGTGTGGTCGTATTTCAAATGGCGATGCGTGACCACCTTCAGCAAAAGCGCGACATCGAATACACCATTCGCAAAGCCATCCAAGGCAATGAATTGATGCTGCATTTTCAGCCTCAGGTTGATTTAAAAACGCAGCGTATCGTCGGCATTGAAGCCTTAGTCCGCTGGCAAGATGAAGGGGGGACTATCATTTCGCCTGACACCATCGTCCGTACTGCTGAAGATACAGGATTGATGCAACAACTGGGGAATTGGATCATTAACAAAGCGCTAGAGCATTATGCCATGCTGCTCACCGAGGGTTGCGCACCGCCGATGCTTGCTATTAATGTCTCTGGGCATGAATTTCAAGACAGTTTTCTGGCTGATACGATTTTACAAGCCATCGAACGCCATCAAGTACCAGCAGAGCGCGTGCAAATCGAGTTGACCGAGCAAGTGTTTATTGAAAATTTGGAACAAAATCAACAGACATTGCACACGCTCACCGAAGCGGGTATATCACTAGCAATTGATGATTTTGGCACCGGCTATTCATCACTGGCCTATTTGAAACATTTCCCTGTCGATACGGTTAAAATTGATCGCAGCTTTATCGACCAACTCCCCGAATGCAAAGACGATGCAGTGATTTGCCAAGCCGTGATCGGTATGGCGGATCTCTTAGGCTTGAAAGTGGTCGCAGAGGGCGTCGAACATCAAGCCCAGAAGGACTACTTAGCCCAAATCGGCTGTCGTTATATTCAAGGTCATTTGTACTATCCCGCCATGAGCGTCGATCAACTCCTTACCTTACTGAAACAGCATATTCCTTATCTACGCTACTCAAATTCATAGTCAAGCAACCGATGCATATGCCCTTTACGACTCCCATCGATGGACGTCGTTATCTCCCAGACATAAGGCTTCTTTGCGCTGTTTGGGCCACTGTTTTATCTGATATTCCAACTGCATAGCGGCTTGTTTGCTCATTGCAGGAGATTGCCACACCAAAGAAAGTGGCCCTTTCCCTCGCAACGCACGCGCACCTTTACCACTGAGATGCTGTTGAAAGCGGCGCTCAACATCCGTCGACACGCCACAATACAAAGCATTGTGCCGCGTACGAACCAAGTAAACGAACCACGACTCGCTCATGTTTTTTTATTTGGATAATAGCGCGTTTAATGCCTCGCGCAGGCTGGCGACCTCTTGCTCAAGCGCATCAACCCGCGCTTCCAATGCATGCTGCGTCCCGTGAGATGGGTTTGGCACCGCGGCGTTATCTGCGCTTAGCTCTAGCGTTTCTGTTTCGGGTCTCATTTCGCTTTCAGCGCTCGCTTCGGTTGATTCACCAAATAAATGGATGTAGCGCGATTCCCGTTTACCCGGCTCACGTGCTAGCTTCATAATCCATTCGGCCTCTATCATGGCACTCAGCGTGCTTTCTACTTGCTGCATATCGGCAAACTCACATAATCTTTGCGTCCGTGTGCGCAGCTCACCTGCAGTCTGTGGACCACGTAACAACAGCACGCAAATAATCGCTTTTTCTTGATCCGTAAACGTCAAATTACCGAATGGCGTATTACAGAAGCGATGCTGATACTTGCAGACACGGCTCCCACTCCCTTCCTGTGGGCTGATAAGACGTGCATCGATAAGCGAATTTACGACGTCTAACACGTCGGCGTCGGTGAGCGCATAGACAGGCTCTCGATTACTTTTTTGATTTACTGCCGTCGTGAGCGCATTTAAGGTCAGTGGATAGTAATCAGGCGTGGTCACTTCTTTTTCAAGCAAACAACCGATGACACGTTGTTGATAGGGCGTTAATAGCATTGACATGATCCATGTCCTCATCGAGATAATAATCGTGTTATAGCAAGTTGGGCATAGCCGAGCAATTGCGCTTCAACTAAGTGCTGAATAATTCGGCACAAACAGGCACACAGACTGGTATCAGGATCACATGTTAGTCAGGCTTGAGTGAAAAGATCGCAACACATAGCCTGACACCAGATGATATACTGGTAGGAAATGGATTGTGGAGTACAAACTATGGGCCTGTTTCGTTCAACCCCAAACCGTAACCTTGGTTTGTCAATCGTGGCGAAAAACTGCAAGGTTGTTGGTGACATTGAGCTTGACGGAGATATCCAAATTGATGGCTTTGGTGAAGGCAATATCACTCAGGCTAATGCCGTGGTTATCTCAGCAACCGGACACTTCCGCGGTACGATTCATGCCAAGCATATTACGATTAACGGTTTGGTTGAAGGACAATGCGAAGCCGATGCGATTGACATTCTCTCGCAAGGTAAAATGAAAGGCGTGCTCAACACCGAGCAACTCACTATTGAGAAAGGCGGTTTACTCGCAGGTGAAAACCGAGCCACCTTAGCCACCGATACCGTCGTGCCACTCGACGACCAAACACGCAGTGAGCGTACAGAAAATAACGAAAAGAAAGACCGAAAGGCCGCAAGTCGCTCATAACGACGTGGGCTTAGCATAAAAAGTGAAGGAGAGTCGGTGCATGTCCGATACCAGCAGTACCAATGTGAGTTTTGATGAGTTTTCCCCAGAGCTGCAAAGCGTGATTCGTTATGAAAACGCCCCTGAGGCCATGTACACGATGATCGCCTCCGTCCATGACGCGGCAGAGCCTAGTGTTCGCGAAGCATGGGAAAAGCTCCCTGCTAGTGCGCAAAATGTGCTCGACAGCTTCGACCAATTTCATGCTTTGGTAGCAATCAGCCAAAGTTATGTCGGGATTGATACGCTCAACGAACTGCAAAACGTCAAACTCGATGACATGTCCGAGGACGAGCAAGAGAACTACAAAGCGCAGGTACTGGACGATGTGCTTAAACGTTGCGTTAAAGACTTATCCAAGCAATTAAAACAGGCGCGTTTAAAACCCGCGCTCAAGCGCGAGTTTCAATCTATCTTTCAAGCGCAGTAATGTTCACACAGTAGACTGTCGCACTATAGTAAGGGCCTGCATTGTACGCTGGCCCTTTTCTTTTTTAAGCACGCTTACGCTGCTGTTTTGCGCCTCGTCTGGCTCTCACAGCGTCCGCTAGCTGACGTAAAGTTAGTTCGGTGTCTTCCCAGCCAATGCACCCATCAGTGATGCTTTGTCCATAAGTGAGCGACTGGCCTTCAATCAGATCTTGGCGCCCCTCAATCAGATGACTTTCAATCATGACGCCAAAGATTGCGTCATTGCCGCCAGCAATTTGCCTCGCTACATCGTTGCAAACCTCTTTTTGCTTTTGATATTGCTTACTGCTGTTCGCGTGACTAAAGTCGATCATTACTTTTTGGCGCAACCCGGCACCTGCAAGCGATGAACAGATCTGATCAACATCTGTTGCGCTGTAGTTAGGCGCCTTGCCGCCGCGAAGGATCAGGTGGCAGTCATCGTTCCCTGCCGTTGCAACAATGGCAGAATGGCCGTATTTGGTTACCGATAAGAACTGATGCGGCGCGCTTGCTGAGCGAATAGCATCCGTCGCAATCTTAATATTGCCATCCGTACCGTTCTTAAAACCAACCGGGCACGACAAGCCTGATGCCAACTCACGGTGCACTTGAGACTCAGTGGTAYGCGCACCAATAGCGCCCCAACTGATTAAATCGGCCATGTATTGCGGCGTGATCATATCGAGGAATTCGCCTGCCGCCGGTAGGCCCATATTGGCAATATCAAGGAGGAGTTCTCTTCCTAAACGCAGGCCATCGTTAATCTTGAAACTGTTGTCTAGATAAGGGTCATTAATCAGGCCTTTCCAACCCACCGTCGTGCGCGGCTTTTCAAAATAAACGCGCATCACCACTTCCAAATCGTCATTAAGCTCTTCTCGGAGAGCTTTGAGCTTGCTGGCATATTCTTTGGCAGCATTTGGGTCGTGAATGGAGCAAGGGCCGACTACGACCACCAATCTATCGTCTTCATCATTCAAAATATGATGAATGGATTGACGTGCGTCGACCACGGTCTTCTCTGCTATCTCTGTGGCGGGGAATTTTTCTAGTACAGCGATCGGTGGCAGCAACTCTTTGATTTGT
Source organism: Salinivibrio sp. IB872 (assembly GCF_001995345.1). Classification (NCBI taxonomy): domain Bacteria; kingdom Pseudomonadati; phylum Pseudomonadota; class Gammaproteobacteria; order Vibrionales; family Vibrionaceae; genus Salinivibrio; species Salinivibrio sp. IB872. The sequence continues at coordinate 26,555 of NZ_MUFO01000036.1, forward strand.
TGAATTCTTACATCATCTGTCGGGTGTACACTCATGGGCTTGATCCTGTGCTTGCATGCAGCTTCATCGGGCTGCTTTTTCTTCATGAGCCTTTACGCTAACGTGAACACCGCGACGGTGCAAATATTTTTTTACGAGTTTTAAAGATAAAAAAACATAGATAAATTTGACTAGAAACAGTTATTAAATTTTTCCATATTTTGACAACTATGCGTCAACTCATAAAAAAGCCACCGCCTTGCGGTCACTTATTGCGCATGCTCTACACATGCTATTACACTGACATTAAACGATTAAGGAGCGTATCACGTGACAAAACGCCTGATTGCAAGCGCGGCTCTGGCATGTGGCTTATTATTGCCAAATGCTCACGCCACTAACTTCAACTACAACCACATACAGATTAACGTTTTGGCCAACCCAAGTGGTTTAGGCGGGCTAGCGCGCTTTGCATTTATGGAGGGCGCACACTTTGTCGCCAAAGGAGATACGCAGTTTGAAGGCGACTGGTACACCTCTGCCGGTGCAGGCTTTCACGCCCCGGTAAACGAATTTGTCGATCTGTATGGAGAAATCGAAGCTGCGTGGCTAAGACGTCCAGAGGATGACAAACATGACACCGGCGACATTGCGACAGTAATTGGTGGTGGTGCACGAGCTTGGATCGCCCCTCCTTTCGAAGCCACAATGTATGTCGGCTCGATTATTTTCGACAAAGATGACAGCGAGAGCATTGTCGAGTTTGGCGGTCGCTTTCATTCAACAGAGACACTTTCACTGGGCGCGACGTGGCGGGCAAACGGTCTTGAAGAAAATAGGTTGATTTTTTCAGTCAGATACCTGTATTAATAGGCCACGGTCATCCACCCTATTCTTTCCTACTCTGGGTGACCGTGTCAGTGTGACCTCTCTCACTGGCTTTATCGCTATATTAAACTAACTTTATGTGAGATACGTATGCCATCTATGAAGGTGGTGTGTGTCTTGTGTGCGTGGTGATAAAACCCATGTCAGGACGTTCGCCGTCATTGTGCGTGGGAACTGTCGGAGGGTAAAACGATGGTGATGACTCAACGTATTGATGAATTTGAAAGAAAAATTCAAGAGGCCTATCAAGAAGGTAATATCGAAACCGCACATCGCTTGGAAGAGCAAGTGTCGATGTTACGTCGACGGCTTACAAAACCGGCTGCGGATTTTAAAGCCGCGAGCCAAGTTGAAGATTTTCATGAGGTAGCAGACGGCGATTACTACGACAACTAACCTCAGTTCCCTCTTCAGTACGCGCCTATTCGGTGCGCGATAAATAACAAAGCCTTCTCAAAAGAGAAGGCTTTTTTACTGACAGAATGAGGTTTTAAAGGGCCTAGTCAGCAAGTTATCTCGTGAAGCGCTTATTGCGCGGCACGTTCGCGGCGCACAATCCACGCAGCAGCAGTGATAAAAGCAACGACCAATGCAGTTTCCACAGCGTTTCCTATTAATAGTCAATGAATCTTGTATGCAGCCGTCCACCGCACACGCCAACCCGCATTTGCTTAACCATCAAGCAACGATTGCTGCACAGTGTACGTAATATGTAATTAAATTGCTGCAAAAAAGCACAGTTTCACCAAAGAAAAGTGAGATTTTTGGGCATCATAGCGTTAAGCAAAACAAAGTTTCATTGGTGTACAAAATTTAGTGATATACAGCGAATATCTTCCTGATGGTAGCTAGCCGCCGGCATAATAGATAAAACAAAGGAGGGATACCCCTCCTTTTATTCGATAAACGGTATCCGACTTTTTCTCTTTGAAACCTTTAAATTTACCCGTTAGGCCCTCAATCGCAGTGAAAGATAAGCTCATACGCAAAAACGCTTCAATATTCTTAAAGCTTCGCCAGTCTTTCGGGCCAACCAATGAATAAGCCAAACCTTGATGCCCAGCTCGCCCTGTACGCCCCACACGGTGAATATATTCTTCCGCATGCTTCGGTAAATCAAAGTTGATCACCATAGAAACGTTAAGCAAGTCCAGCCCCCGAGATGCTACATCCGTAGTGACCAACACATCATGAATGCCGCGCTCAAATTCATCCATAATGCGATTACGAGATGACTGGTTGAGCTCACCGCTCAAGGCAATTGCTTTATAGCCGGCTTGATTGAACCGCTCAGCGAGACGCTCAGTGTCTGCGCGCGTTGCGGTAAAGACCATCACCTGTTTGTGCGTATTGGCTTCCATTAAGTGATCCAATAGCGCATGCTTGTGATCAAGATGATCACTCAGTACAAAATGCTGTTCAATGTCACTATGTAGCGTATGCGTTTCTCCCGCCGCAATGCGTTTGGGGGACTTAAGCAACCCTGCAGCCATGTCTGTCACTTGCTGATGGTCCAGCGTCGCAGAAAACATGAGCGTTTGGCGTAAACGATGGTTGGCTTGCTCATTAATGGCATCTAATTGCGCCTTGAAGCCAAGATCGAGCATACGATCGGCTTCATCAAGGATCAGCATTTCCAATCCAGCTAACGACAAGTGATGCTGTTTAAGATGATCGGCAAGACGTCCAGGTGTGGCCACAACGAAAGTGGGTGATTGACGGAAAACTTTCGCTTGCTCGTTAAAGTTTTCCCCCCCCAATACCAATGCGGCTTTATGGGGTGTACCACTGGTCAGCATACGCAATTGCCCATACACTTGCTTTGCCAATTCTCGTGTTGGCGCGAGCACCAAAACACGTGGGTCACGACGACTGAGAGCTTTAGTACGTAGCACGCGCTGCATCGCCGGCAATAAAAAAGCCAGCGTTTTCCCTGAGCCCGTTTTTGAGGAGGCCAACAGATCCTTCCCGGCCATAACAACAGGAATGGCCTGTCGCTGGATATCGGTTGGCTTTTCAAATCCACGGTGGGCAATGAGCGACAGTAAACGTCTATCTAATCCCAGATCGTCAAATTGCAAGGTATTACTCCAATGGTATTTCTATGACAAAGCGCGCAATAGCGCCATTTAAGGTCGCGAATGCTACCATACTTTACACCAAAACACTGCACTAAAAACGGGTGCAACACGCGTTGAGGATAGGATGAAAGAGACGATTTACCACCAATGGAAACGCTTGTCGTTGGTAGAAGCACAAACCGTATTGCCTGATGGACGCAATCATCGGCATCATGTGATTCGTCATCCAGGCGCAGCGGTCATTTTACCCATACTTGAGGATGGTCGCCTTGTATTGCTCAATCAATTTCGACCCGCAGTTAATCAATGGTTGCTAGAAGCACCCGCTGGGACGTTAGAGGGTGATGAATGCCCGCTAGAAGGTGCAAAGCGTGAGCTTGAAGAGGAAACTGGCTACCAAGCCACTTCGTGGCACTCGCTGGGTTCTGCGCTCCCCGTGCCCGGATTTTGTGATGAAGTTCAACACTTCTATCTGGCTTCTGACCTCACCCAGACTGAAATGAATCTGGATGATGATGAATTTGTCCAACTCCGTCTGATGACCGTGGCCGAGGCAAGAGCACGCATTGCGTCAGGAGAGATAAACGACAACAAGACCGTTGCCCTTATTGCACGTGCTGATTATCAAGGTTTACTGCCACAGCCTCAATCTTAGCTACCCACTCCGCATTGTTGTTAATGAAATGTTGACGCCGCAGTGTAGCAACGAGTAGCTTGAACAGGTATGACCAGATTAACAAGGAGTGTGTATGTTTTCTTCCCCTTTGGCTCGTGCTAATCAGCACCTTTCGCTGTTTGGGTTTCTCAAAGTTCCCATGATTGGTTGGTGTCGACCCAAAATTCTTGCCATTGACGATCAGCACGTACAAATGAGAATCCCATTAGGACGCCGGACTAAAAACCACCTAAATAGCATGTATTTTGGCGCGCTAGCGGTAGGTGCCGATGTGGCAGGCGGTTTTCTTGCCATGGCGATGGCCGAGCAACACGGGATTAAAATCAGTCTCGCTTTCAAAGCAGTCACGGCAGATTTTCATAAGCGCCCAGAAGACGATGTGATTTTTACCTGCCTCGATGGGCAAAAAATCCAAGCCATGATCCGCGAAACCATCGAAACCGGTGAGCGTGTCAACCAGCCTGTTACCATTGTGGCTACCTGCCCCACGCTTCATGGCGATGAGCCCATGGCAACCTTTGACTTAACCCTATCCCTCAAGCAAATTAGTTAGTTTCTCTTTATTTATCGTAAAGCAGCCTTACCGTTTCGGTAAGCTGCTTTGCCATGCCAACTCAACCTCTTTCGCTCTCTTTTTGGCAATCAAGCAGTTACATTTAGCATCCGGTTTGAGTGTGACTGATCTATAAAAGTCTTACTCAGCATATTGACATTTAACTATCGCGCTTCTGATGCCTCTTAGCGACGTAATTCACCGAGTTATTAACTGTTTTTGTGGATAGTTCTGCAGTTATCCACAGCCTCAACCTTGAGACACTGACATAAAAAAAGCACCGCGGTTGCGGTGCTTCAGATTGCTGACGAACCCCGCCTTTTTAGGCGGGGTTCTTTTTGATAAGCGGCCGTAGGCCGCGATCGCGATATTTTTTGTTAGAGAGTGGTCGTTACCGACCAACGCCTAAATTGGCGGATAGAAGCCAGTATTTGCCTTATATCCGCCATGTTAAAGCCACATTTTCTTAGATAGCTCACCAC
>NZ_MUFO01000037.1:0-30265 GCF_001995345.1 Salinivibrio sp. IB872
CAACAAATAAATCAGATGCAAATTTTGCAACGATGTCAAATAATTGATTACTGAGCTACTTATTATTATGGAAGTTATTGCATAGTAAGCTATATAATACTGAGTGTTTACTCAAAACAGGTTGGCAACAATAATGAAATATATTTATAAGATAACGATGGCAATCGCCCTACTTATGATGTCTTCAATAAGTTTTGCCGCCATCGGGCAATATAACATTGTGTTAGTACATGGTTTTCAACCCGCACAACTAAAAACGCGTCCCGATCACGATGAAGTCGTGCGTGATGGCAGTGACTATTGGCAAAACTTCTGGTTACAGCATGCTGATGCTCGGATTGACTGGCCTGCTCATGAACGCATCGAAGGGAAAATAGCTTCCGATTATCTTTGGCCTGCATTGAAAAATCTTTCCGAGCAAGAAACCTGTCTGTCCGGCTGCATTTTAGTCACTCACTCTACCGGCGACCTAGTAGCACGCTATCTGCTCGATAACCAAGAAAACTGGCTGAGCAACGCCGGGCTTGAGCCCCTCAATATTGTCGGCACCTTTGATTTTGCTGGCGCCGGTGGCGGTGTTGAGTTAGCCAACATCGCCGTTAACCTTGCCGAAGGTGGTGGCTGGCTAAACCATGCGATGAAAAAAGCCGTGTCACTTTGGATAGGACAAATGCCAACCAAAGACAACATTGGCGTACTGAATGACTTAAAAGTAGCTAATGCACGCCAATTGGCGATGTGGCCAGATAACCGTGTGCCGCGTATTCGCTTTGTGGGCAATGGTTCGGACTTTTTGGGTACTACGTCTCCCTTTATTCCGGGTAGTGATGATGGCGTGGTCGCCGCCCACTCAGCCTGTGGTGCCGCCGATGCCGATGAGTTTGACAGTTGCTCCACCACGATTGAGTTTGATGGTAAATTGGATTACGTCCATAAAGGCGTTAAACGCTTTATGCCGTTGCACTATCCGCTGTTGATGGGCGATAAGTATAGCCACCTCACCATCTTTAACCCTTGGCACAAGGGAAAAGTCACAGCAACTGATCCTGAGCTTGTGCTCGGTGATAATTCGCGGATTACCGTCGAAACCGTGGATAAAGATGGCTGGTTTGGTAAGAAATATCGCTTTGTCCGTGATTCCGACCGTGACACCTTGTCCGAGCTGGTTCATGCCCTTCCGCAATAATCTCGGTCAAGCTGTGACCAAACCAACAAAGCTGCTCTTTTTTTCACAAAGAGCAGCTGGTCAGATTTATTCGCTTTTATCAGCTGTGTTAGTTTATTCACGAATCGTTAATTAGGGATTGCTATGACTAGACTGCTACTCGCAGTAACCTTGGTAGTATCTATTGGAGTTACTGCCTATCTATGGCTTGATGTTCCCGACGCTCCGCCTGCCACACTGACTGCTGAGCAGAACCATCAACTGCCGTCGCCTGACACTGCCGAATACGTACCGCCGACGCAAACGTCTACCGCTCTAAATACGCAATATCGTCCCGAAGAGCCCGATATCGTGCAGACTTCGATGATACCCACACTCAGCTATATAGCGGCCGATTATGCGGAGCAAATCCAGCACCCCTCCTACTCGATCCCCATTCCATCAAAGCAAAGCCCTTATCTACACTGGAATCGGTATGTTTCGACGCCAATGCCGATTCTCGATGGCTCGGTAAAAGCGGCATTGAAACTCAACCAATACCGTTACTTTTACCCAGAAAACATCCAAGCCTCATTGGTCACCCCAGCCTCTCTTAATCACGCGACCTTGTCGGTTATCGATGTCCAGTCCAATAGGGAATTGACCCGACTCGATGTCACAGATACACAGTGGAGTATTGAGCCCGAAGCCGATTGGCCTATTGAGCTTCGCCTCAAAGCGGCACTCAGTTTTGATGGTGGCGACGATGTACTCACCGCTGACTTCCGCCTCTACCAACCCATTGCGGAAGTGAAAGGGGTGAAGCCAGTTTTCGGCCGCGGACCGGATATGGTCATTCCACTCGTGTTGGATATCGATAAAGGCGGTATTTATCGAGTACGTGCCAATTTATTTACTGCTGACGATCAACCCGTTGCGGTGTTAACCACTAAGACACGCCTCAGTGAGGGAGAACAATCTCTGGAGCTGCGCGCATTTCGGGCTTCAATGAGCGGCTATGGTGATGAATGGCAACTGAAAGACGTGGTGATTGAACGTATGTCCGGCTATCCCGGTGAGCGAGCACAATTTGGCATCAGCCCTCAAGACCATTATTTCCTCGGCATTTTTGATACTGGGCAACTATCTGACGAGCCCTATCAAATGACTGAGCAAGAGCGGATGCAATTAGAGTTTTTACAGCATGCCGCTCAACGGTCTTAACGGCTCAGCTTGCCATGTGAGTGACTTGCTCTCGTGCGGTATGAATACATTGCCGCACAACATGAGCGGTATTAGTTCGCTGCCACGCCAATACGACGTGACTCACTAAGGGCATCTCTTCAACCGCTACCACAGCGACATGGTCGCTCAGTTGCGTAGTCAATGATTCAGGCACTAAGGCAATCCCAAACCCCGCTGAAACCATCGCCGTTGCTGAATGCAATTGTGGCGCTAGCGAGGCATTCGATGGCGCCAGTCCCGCTCCTTTTAGGGCATCCACTAAGGCATCATGCAGCCCTGGGCCAATATCACGCGGAAACAGAATAATCGGGTCATCGCCCAGTTGTGACAACGTCACACTTTGCTGCTTGGCAAAGACATGATTAGCAGGCACCACCAGCTTAAACGGATCTGGAAACAACGGCGTGTGTGCCACGTGTTCACTGGCATAACATGGTAAGCGTAGAAAGGCGAGATCGACATCCTGTTGGCGCAAGGTTTCCACCAACGCTGGCATGGGTAACTCTATCGGTTGAAAATCAATCTCTGGATGGGCTTGCTGTAATCGCCGAACAAGTTCTAACACGGCTTGGCTCACCACCGTCGAGCTGGCAAATCCAAGCCGCAGTTGATTCCGCTCTCCTCGCGCCACTTGTTTGACCCGCTGTACCGCATGATCTAACTGCGCCAAGATTTTCACCGCATCATCATAAAGCACCTGACCGGCGGGTGTTAACGCCACCCCGCGAGATAAGCGTTCAAATAACGGCACCCCCACCTCTTGCTCTAGCTTTTTAATTTGCTGGCTCAGTGGTGGTTGCGCAATGCCCAACTTTTCGGCTGCGCGGGTGAAGTGTCGGCACTCTGCCACCGTCACAAAATACCGTAAATACCTTAGCTCCATGACCCTGCCTTTGAGAAATCAGTGATATTCAGCATCTTACCACGTTTTTTATGTGCCATATCTTTTCGATATCAAAGCCAACCTTTTTTGTATTGGATGCTATCCACGTCAGCTCGCATCATATCTATAGATTTCATACAACGAACCGTTTGGTTATCAGAACGGTCGTTAAACACGGTTAACGAGGACGCTTTATGAGCACCCAAACCTGCCACTGTGCCGAGCACATTGCGGCCGCCTACGTTGAGCATCACCAACACACTGGAGAGGGTGAAATCTATCAAACCTCCCTGATGAGTGCCTTGATTGATGGCGTCTACGAAGGCGACACCACCATGGCCGATCTCCTCAAACATGGCGACTTCGGCCTCGGCACATTTAACCAACTCGACGGTGAACTCATCGCCTTTGATAAAACCATATTTCAGCTGCGCGGTGATGGCTCGGCGCGTCATGCCGACCCGGATCAAAAGACCCCCTTTGCGGTCATGACCTTCTTCAAGCCAGAGATCAGCCAGACTTTTGATCACCCCATGTCGCGCCAAGAGCTGCATGATGTCATCGATAGCTTGGTGCCAAGTGACAACATTTTTTGTGCGGTTCGTATCGATGGTGCCTTTGAGCATGTACGCACTCGCACTGTGCCCAAACAAACTCCGCCGTACAAACCCATGCTTGAGGCCATCGCTGCACAACCTGAGTTCCGCTTTGACCATGTCAATGGCGTGATTGCTGGCTTCCGCAGCCCACAATATACCCAAGGGATCAATGTCGCTGGCTATCACGAGCACTTTATCACTGACACACGCCAAGGCGGAGGCCATGTCCAAGACTACGAATTGGCGTGTGGCACCTTGCAAATTGGACGGGTCTCTAAACTGGTCATTGATCTTCCGACCAATGCCAGCTTCCTCGGCGCGAACTTAACGCCGGACAACATACACGCCGCTATCGAACAAGCAGAAAAATAATATCACCTCCCATCGGGAGGCAACCTCACGAGGAGCCCAACATGACTAAAAAAACACAGTGGGACAATGGCGCACAACTGATCGCAAATCACCTAGAACGCCAAGGCGTGGAATACATTTTTGGTATTCCTGGCGCCAAAATCGACCGTCTCTTTGACGCGGTTGAAGACACCAACATTAAGATGATCCCCGTTCGTCACGAGGCGAATGGTGCGTTTATGGCAGGCGTCGTCGGCCGTCTAACCGGCAAGGCGGGTGTGACCATGGTGACCTCTGGCCCTGGCTGTGCCAACTTGGTTACCGGTCTGGCAACCGCAACCTCAGAAGGCGATCCCTTGGTCGCATTAGGGGGCGCAGTGAAACGGGCCGATCAACAAAAACAAACCCACCAAAGCCTTGATACCGTGAGCGTATTCCGCTCCGTCACCAAATACAGCGCCGAGGTTCAAGCCAGCACTGCTGCGTCTGAGATCCTTGCCAATGCCTTCCGCTCAGCAGAAAGCGGCCGCCCCGGCGCTGCCTTTGTCAGTCTGCCCATGGACATTCTCAACGAACCCGTGGAAAGCGATATTCTCGCGCCAACCTTCCCCGCCCAGCCCGGCATGGCAGATACGCGAGCCATCAGCGAGGCAGCCAGTAAAATCAAAGCGGCGAAAAATCCGGTTTTCCTCCTAGGCTTACAAGCCAGTCGCCCCGAGAATGCCGCCGCTATTCGTACTCTGCTTAATCGTACCCAATTACCCGTTCTCGGCACCTATCAGGCGGCAGGTACCGTTGATATTAGCTACTACCAGCGCTTTGCGGGTCGCGTGGGTTTGTTCAACAACCAACCCGGTGATCTATTGCTTGCAGATGCAGATCTTATCATCACCATTGGCTTTAGCCCGATTGAATACGACCCTGAACTTTGGAATACCCAGCACACAGACATCGTTCATATTGATGTCGAGTCTGCGGAAATCGAGCACTACTATCGCCCCAGCGTTGAGCTCGTGGGTCAAATTGAGCCTACCCTGAAAGCACTCACCGAGCAGCTCGATCACCACTGGSTGATGCCGTCTACCACCGTCGATGTGCTCGAAGAAGTCGCCCACCAACGTCAAGCGATTCGGGCTTATAGCCAGTCACACCAAGAGTTTGCTTTGCATCCGTTACACCTAATCAAAGTGATGCAGGATGTGATCACCCCAGACACAACCTTGTGCTTGGACATGGGCAGTTTCCACATTTGGATTGCCCGTTACCTCAACTGCTTCCGTTCCCGTCAATTGTTGGTCTCGAACGGCCAACAAACCATGGGCGTCGCGCTTCCTTGGGGGATTGGCGCGAGCTTGCTCAACCCCGATCGCAAAGTGGTGTCCGTTTCCGGTGACGGTGGGTTTATGCAATCGAGCATGGAGCTTGAGACTGCTGTGCGCCTCAAATGCAACTTGCTACACATTATTTGGGTAGACAACGCCTACAACATGGTAGAGATGCAAGAGGTCAAAAAATATCAGCGCTTTTCCGGTGTGAAATTCGGCCCGATTGACTTTAAGGCCTACGCCGAAGCGTTTGGCGCTAAAGGCTTTGCGGTCACTCGCCAAGAAGAGCTCGCCAGCCAATTGAAACAAGCCATGGACACCGAAGGACCCGCAGTGATCGCAATTCCTGTTGATTACAGTGACAACTACAAGCTGATGGCCCCTCGTGAGGCCGGCTGTATGGATCCGGTATTCGCCTAATAGATAAGCTAAATAATGGAGATAACTATGAAAGGTATTAATCAAAAAGTGGCATTGATAACCGGTGCTGCAAACGGCATTGGCGCAGCCATTGCCGATCGCCTTTATCAAGAGGGCGCTAAAGTGGCCATTGCAGACTGGAACCAAGCAGCATTAAATGACACAGCCGCAAAATACGATAGTGATCGCGTCTTGAAGCTCTCTGTCGACGTATCAGACCCAAAAGCGGTAGAAGCGATGATTCAAGAAGTTGTGTCTCACTTTGGACAGCTAGATATGCTGATCAATAACGCTGGGGTCCACACACCCGGCTCTGTAATTGACGGCACATTGGCTGATTGGGAAAAAATTTCAGGTGTCGATATTGATGGTGTGGTCTTCTGTGCAAAATATGCCATGCCTGAGTTAATTAAAACTAAAGGCTCGATGGTAAACACGGCGTCAGTATCAGGCCTTGGCGGTGATTGGGGCGCGGCTTTTTACTGTGCAGCCAAAGGCGCGGTTGTGAACTTGACACGTGCCATGGCACTCGATCACGGCCTTCAAGGCGTACGTATTAATGCCGTTTGTCCGAGCTTAGTGAAAACCAATATGACCAATGGATGGCCTGAATCGGTTCGAGAAAAATTTAATGAACGTATCGCGCTTGGCCGTCCGGCGGAGCCTGAAGAAGTGGCTTCTGCGGTAGCATTTCTTGTCAGTGACGACGCATCATTTATCTCCGGTGTTAACCTCCCCGTTGATGGAGGCGCCACCGCCTCAGATGGCCAACCAAAAATCGTCTAACTCCTTCCATCCTATTTGTGTAGAACAAGGCAGCATCAAGATTGCTGCCTGTTTAAACCTCACCACATAAGCTCAGCCACAATAATATTCGAGTCACTTCAAATATTTAGTACATAGGGCTCATTGCTTAAACAAACACATCTCTTAACATGAAGAAACTATCACAACGATAATGGAGTTCACTATGGCAACGACCCCTCGCACGGTAACCTCTCCGAAAAAATTCATCATCGGAACCGGTCTACTGGCCCAATTGCCAGAGAGTATTCAAGACTTTGGTTCTAACGCGTACATTATTTGCGATGAGTTCTTTCTCGATCAGGTGAATCAAACATCGCTTCCAGCCATTGAGCGCGCAGAAGGCTTATCCGCTCATGTCGAGAAATTTCAATACGAATGTACCCAGCAAGAAATCGATCGTAACCTTGGCATCGCCGAACAACAAAAAGCCAATGTCATTGTCGGTATTGGTGGAGGGAAAACCCTAGATTGCGCCAAAGCTGTCGCGTACGAGCGAAAAGTGCCGGTTATTTTATATCCGACCATTGCTTCAACCGATGCCCCCTGTACCGCCTTGTCAGTGATCTACAAACCTGACGGTGAGTTTGATCGCTACTTATTCTTACCACAAAACCCAGATGCAGTGATTGCCGATACCGGCATTATTGCCAACGCACCAGCACGCTTCTTTGCGGCAGGCGTAGGTGATGCATTAGCTACCTATTTTGAAGCACGCGCCTGTTATCGTGCTGACGGCGTTAACTTGGTCCAAAAGCGCCCTTCACGTACCGGCCTTGGCCTCGCTCAGCTTTGCTATGAGTTACTCAGCGAAAACATTGATGCCGCCATGGATGCATTAGCCAGTAAAGTCAGCACACCAGCGCTGGAACAGATGATCGAAGCAACAATTTATCTCAGTGGTGTGGGCGCAGAAGCTGGCGGTCTTGCCGCTGCGCACGCGGTGAATAATGGAATGACCGCGGTGGCCGATTTGCACCATGCCCAACATGGTGAAAAAGTCGTCTTTGGCTTGCTAACCCAATTGGTACTGGAAAACGCCCCTAAAGAAGAAATTGATAATGTGGTCCGAATTATCAAAACAGCGGGTTTGCCACTCACGCTCGAACAAATGGGACTAAAAACCTTTATTGAAGAAGAGTGGCGTCAAGTTGCGCGCATCGCATGTGCAGACGGTGACACTATGGGCAATATGCCAATGACAGTCAGCGAAGACGATGTCTATCACGCCATGTTAGCCGCGAATAATATGGCAAAGCGGTATTCCGCGGCCTAAACACATCAACCAACTGACTCACCGAGCGTCCGTTTTGCCGGGCGCTTTTTTAGTGACGCACTGTCAATCTGCGCGCTGCGAGCGCGCGAGCTGTTAAGCCAGATGAAAATCAATCACAAACAACGGAGGACGTTCTGGGTAGATTTGCAAAATCAGCGCTTTCAGCTCAGTCAGCGACATTCCTTCTTGTTCAGCATTTTTCTTCCAAAACTGTGTTGGCCTATAGTGCGATACGATTAAAAAAGCCCGCGAGCACTTGCACGCGGGCTTTTCATGCCTTGTGACGTTACGCCATCATCGGCACCAATACAAGCGTGCCAATAATGACGGTAATTAACCCACAGATAACTGGCACCGAAGTGCGTTTAACCACTTCAAACGGACTGAGTTTTGCCATCCCAGATGTCGCTACGATCACTCCCGACACGGGCGAAACCGTGCGGCCTAAGTTAGATGCTTGCAACATGGGGATAATCAAAAAGGCTGGGTTAAGCCCCATCTTCGCAGCTAACGAGGGGGCAAGCTCGACAAACGCATAGAAAGGCGCATTGCCCGACCCGGTCGCAATCGCTGCCGCCACAGTGAGCAGGGTTAGCAACAACATCAGCGCGATACCGCCTGCACCCGCACTCTCCGCTAGGCCCAATAAGTTGTCAATCGCACCAATCGACATCAAGCCTTGGGCAAATACACCGGCAGCCACCAACAGCATCACGACGCCTTTAAAGGCATCAGCCATGCCTTCATAGCAGGCATCGAGATCTTCTAGCGTTCTTCTGCCATCAAATTTCTTGGTCGCAAAGTCCACCAATGCCCCCAAAAAGATCGACAAGACCACGATGGTATAAATATCAAGATACAGCCCCTCGATGGTTTTCCCATTGAATAGGAACACCCCGATAATGGGTAAAAACGGCAACACTGCGTAATAAGCAGGCGCATGGGTTTCTATCTCAGAGACATCTACACGCTCCATCGGCGTGTTTTCTTTTTTATCCAGGTATTTGTTCCAAAAATATGCCGCGGCGGCCATCACGACGATCGCACAAATAGAGACCGGCAATACGGTTTCAACCGCGAACACATGGAGAGGCAACCCGGATTTTTCCGCCGCAATCACCACATCGCCCGACGTGGGTGACAAGATAATGGCAGCGGGAGATGCACACACCGCGGTGGCGGCAGGACGAGAAATGCCCATCGCGGTCATCATCGGGAACAAGGTCGCCATCAGAAGGACCCCCAATCCAGTGGCAGAGCTGACCGCCAGCGACATCAAACATGCCACGATATAAGCCGCTACGAGCAGCACATAGGGTGACTTGATCACCGATAGCGGCTTAGAAAACTGTTTCACCACGACGTTGTTGGCACCAATGTGCGACATATAGGCCGCAAAGCCGCACAACAACATAATTTGCATTCCGAGGCCGCCACCCCGGTATTGCAGCATGTATTTCACGTATTCCAGCGAGTCAGTAAACAGATTCCCCGTTGACGTTAATTTATCCGGCAGCACACTGTGCCCGATTAACCCGGTGATAATCAGTAATAAAATCCCTGCGGTTAGCAAGGTGCTTGCAGCACGATAACCTTTGACAATGAAGTAGCCCACAGCCACGGTTACCACTAGCCCAATGAGAAGTTCTAGCATAATTCACTCCGCCAGATGGTAAAGATAAAAGAATGGGATGGAATTTACTCATCTCACTGTACTAAACCCCTGCCTGTAGCACGATACAAACCAAACCCTGACTTGATTTAAGACAAATAAAAAGCCGCCTCTCGATAAAAGGCGGCTTGGCGATCACAGTTTGTCTTGATTAGGTTATCGGCTAGTGGTGGAGATCAAAACGGTCAGCATTCATCACTTTCACCCACGCCGCCACGAAATCGTGTACGAACTTGGCTTGGTTGTCATCTTGCGCGTAAAACTCGGCATAAGCGCGTAAAATAGAGTTTGAACCGAACACTAAATCAACGCGACTTGCCGTCCACTTCACCGCACCAGAGTCGCGCGCAATGATTTCATAGCGGTTGCGGCCGACGGGTTTCCATTGATACGCCATGTCTGTCAGATTGACAAAAAAGTCATGACTTAGCTGCCCCACTCGGTCAGTCAGCACACCTTCCGACGCACCGCCATAATTGGTCCCCAGTACGCGCATTCCTCCCAGCAGTACCGTCATTTCAGGGGCCGTGAGTCCCATCAATTGAGCACGGTCGAGCAGTAACTCTTCAGGCTGAACGGTATAGTCTTTTTTCAGCCAATTGCGGAACCCATCTGCAACCAGTTCTAGCACCTCAAACGACGCCACATCAGTCTGCTCAAGCGTGGCATCACCACGACCAGGCGCAAAGGGAACGTCGACGGGGACGCCAGCCGCTTTTGCCGCTTCTTCGATGCCTTGATTGCCTGCCAGCACGATGGTATCGGCCAAACTAATCTGATGCTTCTGGGCTATATTGCTCAGCACGTTGACTACCTTCGCCAAACGCTCCGGCTCGTTCCCTTGCCAATCTTTTTGCGGCGCTAGGCGGATCCGCGCACCGTTCGCCCCACCCCGCTTATCGGATTGACGATAAGTCCGCGCACTATCCCATGCGGTCGTCACTTTCTCTGCCAGTGTCAGGCCACTGTTGGCAATATCCGCTTTTACCGACGCGACGTCATAATCGGTGCGTCCTGCCGGTACAGGGTCTTGCCAAATCAAGTCTTCACTTGGCACATCTGGGCCGATGTAACGCGATTTAGGCCCCATGTCGCGGTGCGTCAGTTTGAACCAGGCTTTAGCAAAGGCATCCGCTAACTGCTCGGGATGTTGATAAAAACGCTCCGCAATGCTGCGATAGATTGGGTCCATTTTGAGTGCCATGTCGGCATCCGTCATGATGGGATTGCGACGAATAGAGGGGTCTTCCACATCGACAGGCTTATCTTCTTCTTTGATGTCGATGGGCTCCCACTGCCACGCACCTGCTGGGCTTTTCTTCAATTCCCACTCGTAGTTAAACAACAGATAAAAGTAGCCGTTATCCCATTGCGTGGGATGGGTGGTCCACGCCCCTTCAATGCCACTGGTGACCGTATCGCGACCAATGCCACGCGCTTGATGGTTGTTCCACCCTAAGCCTTGCTCTTCAATCGCTGCACCTTCCGGCTCGGGGCCGAGCTGTTCCGCATCGCCATTGCCATGACACTTACCGACAGTATGGCCACCTGCGGTGAGTGCAACCGTTTCTTCATCGTTCATCGCCATACGCTCGAAGGTGACACGCATATCTTGCGCGGTTTTAAGCGGATCCGGATGGCCATCCACCCCTTCTGGGTTGACATAAATCAGCCCCATCATTACCGCTGCCAATGGATTTTCCAGATCGCGTTCACCAGAGTAGCGGCTGTTTTCTGCATCACTTGGCGCCAGCCATTCTTTCTCTGCGCCCCAATAGGTATCCTTCTCAGGGTGCCAAATATCCTCGCGGCCAAATGCAAACCCATAGGGTTTTAAGCCCATCGATTCATACGCCATCGTCCCCGCCAGCAAGATCAAATCTGCCCAGCTAATTTTGTTGCCATACTTTTTCTTAATCGGCCACAACAGGCGACGGGCCTTATCGAGGTTGGCGTTATCCGGCCATGAGTTTAAAGGCGCAAAACGCTGATTACCGGTGGCACCGCCACCGCGACCGTCAGCAATGCGATAGCTCCCCGCGGAGTGCCATGCCATGCGGATCATCAAGCCACCATAATGTCCCCAATCGGCGGGCCACCATGACTGACTCTCGGTCAGTAGCGCTTTCACGTCCTTTTTTAATGCATCGATATCGAGAGTTTTAAGCGCGGCGTGATAATCAAAATCATCATCAAAGGGGGAGGTTTTACTGTCATGTTGATGAAGAATGTCGAGGTTTAGCGCGTTTGGCCACCAGGTTTTGTGTGCCATCGCTTCCGAGGTTTTGCTGCCGTGCATGACAGGGCACTGGCCACCTGACGTTGAGCGTTGTTGAGACATTGCTTTCTCCTTGCTCTTATTGTTCGACAAGCTTTCTTCACAGCGAATCAGCTTGCGCATTGCGTTAATAGGCAATCAGGCGAAGTGCATGATTGTCCCGACTGATACAACGTTAATAGGCATGAGACATCCGCGCTAATCTGTTTTGCCAATTACTGTGATTGCTGAGACCACAGTTACCAGTCAGCATACGCTTAATACCACACTGCTAATGCATTGATAAGTAGACACACCATTTCCTAACGCCTTGTATTGTCATCAAAACACAACGGCAGCATGACTGCGTCAAATCAACGTCAAGAAAAAGACATTATATTTCAGTCTTTAACGATAGACTCTCATCCCCCAAAGAAGATTATCTTCGTCACCTGATGGAAAATAAAATAAAGCAGACTAGCCTAATTTTGCAGGCAGGATTTTGTTGTTGCCCTAAGCGATTGAAGCTCATTCAATCACGATTCACATTGTCGCAATTAGGAACACAATTATGAACGCTTCAGATGCACAAAACCTGACATCCCAATTTGATACTTGGCTGAATAACCACCAACATTTGGTTTCTAACCAACAGCAACTGCAGCACAGCGCGCTCTTTGCAGTACCGCGCGATGGCGACAGCACAGTATCAGGTCAAAACACCATCGGTGCCGGTAAAAATGCGCAAACAGAATCGGCGCAAGGTAAGAAATTGGATGATGCTATTAGCGCTGGCAATCACAGTGAAATTGTTCGCTTGCTCACCGAGTCTACCGGCAACGCGGTGTCGAGCATTTTAGGCTTAGCTCAAAGCCGCACCGGCTGGAATCCGCTAGACCCAGATAATGACAAGAATGCCGAAGGGTTTCAGGAGTTTGTGAGCTCCATTCTTAAAGTGCCCTTTTTTAATGTCACCCAATCAGAGCGCACCACGGTGCATTACGAAGAAGAGAACTACAACTCTCTGATTGATAAAGTCGTTGGCCTCTATGATGGGATCACCGAGCAAGATGTTCCGCTGATTAAAAACAGTATTGTGAACCTTGCCAAGGCGTGTACTAGCCGAGTGAATACCCAAAACACCAAAACCTTGTTTGTCCAAAACACCATGAACGCGACTGGGACAGACATTGTCGTCGGTATTCAGCAAACCTTTATGATGATGGAGCGCAGTCACAGCTCAGGTAAAGGTGCGCCTAAAGATCAGTACAAAACTGAGATCACTGTGAATGTGATGGAACTGACCTTTAAAGGTGGACTGTGGAATGAAAGTGCCGCGGAGAAGCTCGCCGATAAATTTGTGAAAAGCTGGGATGACTGGCTGGATGGCACCACAACACCCGCTTCACCGAGCGCGGACCAAATTCAGTTCTGCTTTGGTCCGGCACATCGCGCACGTCAAAAACAAGAAGCGGACGCGATCAAGTAATCACCCTCTGCTTCCTTTATTCAAAGCGGGAGTATTGGCTCATCTGTAGGTAACACGGCAAGTCGATTGTTGGCTTGCCGTGTTTAATACGTCCACTTACGGTTTTGTAGTACCACACGATAACCGTCTAGATCTTCAAAGGTACGCCCGTCTTTATCCCAATAGCTATTGTAACTCGGCACCGGTTTAAACCCAGCGGCTTCAATTTGTTGACACGCAGTCTGCCATGCAGCGTGATCCGGCAAGTAAAAGACCAACAGGTTTTCCTGTGACGGTGCTGGACCGACATGGGTGCCGCGATGATGGGTGAATTCAAGGTGATAGTTATGATGTGGGTGACCAATAATGGCACCATCAAAATCATTATGGCCAGAAAACGTCGCCAATAGCTCAAACCCCAGCCCATCACAATACATGTTAGTAATGTCGGCCAAATTGTCAGTGGGTCGTGCCACCCGCATCACGGTGTCTTTATCAATCATTGTGCTGGCTCCTCCGGCTCGCAATTCAATGTTTGCATCATGGTGATAGAGTCTGGGGTAAACCCCAGCGCTTGATAAAACGCCTGCGCGTCCTGATTAAACGTCATCACTTCTAGTTTAATCACAGTGGCATGATTGTCTTTCGCCCATTGGGTACACGCAGCCATTAACGCTTTGCCCGCGCCGGTTCCACGCGCATCACGGTCAACCACAATGGTATTCACATGACACATGGGATCGTCGACCAGATGAGGAATGTGTTCAAACGACTCCAGCCTTGCCGACAAAAAGCCAATCACGTTGTGTTGATGCTCTGCCACCCAGAAGTACTTATCCTCTTCTTGCAGTGCTTGCTGCAAAAACGCCCGACCACTTGGGTCAGGCGTTGCAAACAGATGCGGCGCATGTTGATGGTGCATGTCACCAATTTGTACATTTAGAGCGAAGATGGCATCCAAGTCCTCAACCGAGGCACGTCTCACTTGCATCCTTGTGTCCTTTAAATCCGTTTGTGTATTAGGCGATAAAAATCTGCCCTAATACATAACCGAGCGCACAAGCGCTCACCACGCCAATTAAGCCGACCGCCATAAATGAATGGTTGAAATACCATTTACCAATTTTGGTGGTGCCGGATGCATCAAAATTCACTGTCGCAATATCTGAAGGATAGTTGGGAATAAAGAAGTACCCATACACGGCCGGCATAATACCGATAAGCAGCGCAGGGTCTAACCCTAACCCAAGACCCACCGGCAACATCATCCGTGCGGTCGCGGCTTGCGAGTTAACAACCACTGACACGATAAACAAGGCAAGTGCAAAAGACCACGGATATTGAGTGACCATCTCCACAATTCCCGACTTAAATTGCGGCATCGCGTATTGGAAGTAAGTGTCTGACATCCAAGCAATCCCGAAGATAGCAATGGCCGCCACCATCCCAGATTTAAACACCACGCCATTCGGCACATTACGCGGATCCGTTTTAGTCGCCAGTAAGATGATCCCGCCAAAGCAGRGCATCATCATTTGAATAACCACCGACATGCTGATGGCCTTACTTGCCCCTGCTACTGTGCGAATTTCTGGCCACATCGCGATAATCACAATGGTAACGATGGCACTGATGAACAATAACACCGCATTGCGCGCGGAACGGGGTAATACCTCATCTAACGAGGTCGCGGTGGTATTTTCGATACGTTCGCGCCATTCGGGGTCTTGTAAGCGCGCTTGGTAATCCGGATCGTCATCCAGCTCTTTGCCGCGGCGCAAGCTATACAGAGACATCAGCAAGGTACCAAACAAGGTGGCGGGAACAGTCACCAACAAAATCGAGACTAACGTAATGTCATGTTGAATATCGGCAAGCTGTGCAAGGTAATACACCACCGCAGCAGAAATCGGCGAGGCCGTAATCGCGATTTGAGAGGCAACTGACGCCGCCGCCATTGGGCGTTCCGGACGAATACCATTTTTCAGCGCGACATCACCGATAATCGGCATAATGGAATACACCGCGTGACCGGTACCAAGCATAAAGGTCATGGCATAGGTGACAAACGGTGCTATCAAGGTGACGCGTTTTGGATTTTTACGCAATAATCGCTCGGCCACTTGCAGCATATACTTAAGGCCACCTGCCGCTTCCAAGATAGAGGCGCAGGTGACGACCGCAAGAATAATCAACATCACGGTCACGGGCGGTGACGTTGGCGGCATCTGGAAGATAAACACTTCGATGACCAAGCCAATCCCTGAAACCACGCCCAGCCCAATACCCCCGTATCGGGAGCCGATGTACAGCATTAGCAGTAAGAACAAGAACTCTAAATACAACATACCCTCACCTCTCTACCCGACTACGCAGGCTGTTTTTGTTATGCGTTTAGCCTAGAACTTGTGTCATGCCTGCCAAGTGGTGCCAATAGCCGTTGCAATCGTGGTTAAGCGGTTGCGGGTTATTGCCTGCTTGGTTAGCACGGAATTTGTCTACCCAGTGCAAGGTGTCAAGCGACAGTGGACTTAACCGCACCACATCCACCAGCCCTTGCATTGACGGTAAATCGTTAATGAGATTTGTGCACTGCCCAGACTGGGTTTGAATGCCGTTCAGCACAAATACCGCTTGACCCTCTTGTGACTCGGTTAACCGTCCATTGGGGTAGTTGAGGCAGCAAAGCTCGCAGTCATCTTTGGCACGGTTTTCTGAGCGTGCAGTAAAACAGCGTGCCGAATAAGCCAGTGGTAAGAAACCATAGCCAGTCACCTCCACCTCAAACTGATCGCGAATACCCAGTGCATCGCAGCCGTTCAACATATTCACCAACCAATCGCGCGAAAGCTCCACCGGCATCACCCAGCGTGTCATACCCAGGTCGACAAATTGCTTTAATGTTTGTGGGTTATAGCAGTTGATAGCGGCCCCCACCACAAAGGGCTGCCGACGCTCACTTAAAAACTGCACCGCACTCACGTCATTCGCTTCAATGCGAATATCATCATTGTCACAGTAGCGTTTTAGCATGCTCAGCTCTGAGGGCGCTTCAATCAGCGCCATGGTCGAGAGCACCACTTGTTTACCAGACTCAGCCAGCTCACGCGCGAGCCCTATCCAGTCTTTGGTTTTCAGCTCTCGCCGCTTGGCACAGACGGTTTCACCGAGATAAATCACATCGGCTTGGCTGTCTGCTGCCGCTTGATAAAAGGCTTCAACCTCAGCCTTAGGCCAGTAATACAGAATCGGCCCGAGAGAAAATTGCATCATCATTCCTTATTGCCACTTGCGATGGTAAGCACCCAAACTGGTTTGCACCCCTTCGGAAAGACTATCGAGCGAGTGCGCCCAATCCGGTGCAATATCAAACGCCTCGGGGTTTGCGACACAGCGATCAATCGCTTGACGCCATACCCGTGCAACCTGCTCCACATACGCAGGGCTGCGCTGACGACCTTCGATTTTGACCGATTTGATCCCGGCGCGATAAAGCTCAGGCAGGACACTTAAAGTGTTCAAACTGGTGGGCTCTTCCAGTGCGTGATAGCGGTTGCCATCGACAAAGAAACGGCCTTTGCATAGGGTGGGATACCCCGTTTTTTCATCGGCTTGGTACCGATCAATCAAGACGCCGTTTAAGCGCGACTCCAACCCATGCTCAGTATCTTGCCAGCGCACGAATGCTGCCGGTGAGCAAGCGCCCACGGTATTGGGCGATTGGCCGGTAAGATAAGACGATAAATAACAGCGCCCTTCAGCCATAATGCACAGGCTGCCGAAGGCAAATACCTCTAAATCGACATCGGTATCGCGTGCCAGTTGTTTAACCTGATGAATAGACAGCACCCGCGGCAATACCACCCGCTTAACGCCATATTGCTGCTGATAGAAACGGATCGCCCCAGCGTTAGTGGCGGATGCTTGAACAGAAAGGTGTATATCCAAATCGGGATAGGTGTTGGCAGCATAGTCTAAACAGGCCATGTCAGCGAGGATCAGCGCATCTGCGCCATTTCCAGCGGCGCTATCAATCGCATATTGCCAACGGCGCCAACCATCAGGATGAGCAAAGGTGTTAATGGCAACGTGCAAGTCTTTGCCGTGGTCATGTACATACTGACTGGCACGCTGCAATTTGCTGTCGGTAAAGTTCAGCCCCGCAAAATGGCGCGCATTGGTATCGTCTTTTAAGCCGACATACACCGCATCGGCGCCATGCTCGATCGCTTTTTTAACCGCCGGAATATTGCCCGCCGGACAAAGGAGCTCCATAACATTGCATTCCATTTTATGATTGTCCGGCTAAGATAAGGGCGTTGCCAATGTGGGGGGTTGATGTGTATCAAGCGTCGTTAAAAAGAACGCGCGTCTAAACTCAATAAGTCCTTTTTCGTGATAAATACATAATCAAAGGAGCGACAAGAATCTTTATCCGTCAGACTTCTCGTTGTTCATATGCGCAATCAAGCACCCAAGCTGCCGCATAAGAAGAAACAGTTTAGCTCGATAGTGGCGATATTCATCTAGTTCAACATTCTCCTGCAATTTGGTTTCAACAAACGCGCCATACTTTTCAAGTGAAGTCAAACCTAAAAGCGCAACCGTGCCAGTATGCTTATGTACCCAATCTACCCGTTCATCGGCATCAACAGGCACCATCAAACCAGATTCCAGACTTGTGTTCGCCGCTCGTAACATCTCCACGAGCACGTCAACACCACCAAAAGAGCCTCTTAACTGTTCAACATCTAGGCCATTGTTATCAAACAGCCCCCAGCGCCACAACGTATCCCGTAACTGATCAATGCGTATCGGCTTACTCAGCAGATCATTCATTCCTGCCCTCAAACACCGCTCCCTCTGATCGTTCAACACATCAGCGGTCATCGCAATGATTGGAATATCTTTATAAATGCTATGTCCCGAGCGAATTTGCTTGCTTAATTGATAGCCATCCATATAAGGCATATGACAGTCGCAAATCACGAGAGTGTAATCGTTCTCACTGAGGAAACTTAGTGCTTCATGGCCGTTATCAGCGATATCAAAAGCCACACCAATTTGAGTCAGCTGATACGACACCAACATCTGATTAACATCGTTATCTTCAACGACTAAGATTCGAATATGTGAACATGAATCAAAAGCAATCGTTATTGCTTTACACTAACTTAACTTCGGCATCGTCATTGTGATCACTGAAAGTCTTCAAAGAATCATCGTTAGCGACTTTGATACCTAATGATATAAGATTTGTGATTAAACTTGTTCTAAGAATCGGATCTTTTATATCTACATTGACACAGCATCCCTCTAATTTCTCTTCCGTGTGTGTTTTTTCAATGACTTTCAATGGTAGAGTAAATCCAACCCAGCTTCCTTTCCCTTTTTCGCTTTCAATAATTATTTCACCCGACATTAACTCAACCAGCTGCTGGCAAATTGTTAACCCCAACCCAGTGCCACCAAACCGCCGTGTTGTCGATCTCTCCGCTTGCTCAAAAGGATCAAATATTCGAGTGATTTCTTCTTCACTCATCCCCAGGCCGCTATCTCTGACCCCGATTCTCAAAGTGTGTCTATCATCATCGATAGAAACCACTTCTAATGTAATAATGACACTCCCTTCCGATGTAAACTTGAGCGCATTATTCAATATATTCGTCATCACCTGCTGCAGTAAATATTGATCGCCTTCATACATTGGTTTTAATTTTGAATCAAGATGTACCTTTAAGATTAGCTTCTTATTTTTTGCCTCATAGCTGCCAATATCTAATATGTTATCAAGCAAATTACACAACAAAAATGGTCGTAACTCCACTTCTACTTTTCCAGCTTCAAGTTTAGAGTAATCCAAAACTTCTGACACAATATTATACAAACTTGATGCCGAAGATGATGCCACGCCTACCATTTGTGTTTGTTCGAAGTTAAGTTTCGTCATCGAAATTTGCTCTAGCATGCCGATAATCCCATGAATGGGCGTACGAATTTCGTGGCTCATTTTCGCAAGAAAATCTTCCTTAACCTGCGCATACTTCTCTGCCTTTTCTCTTGCTAACTTTAGATCGGCTTCAATCTTATTCTTATATGTTAATAGTTTCTTCAATCGCCAATATCCAACCGATGCTATAACCATCCCGCTCAAAGCAACGATCAAAAAAGGCAGCAACTTTTTTACAGCTTCCAGCCAATTAATATCTTGAAAGGTACGTACTGACACCCACTTATTTAAAATATTCTCTCGCTCCCACTCTTTCATCGCCCTAACGGAGCGGTTGACAAGCGGAACTAAATTTGCATAACGATCGTGCACTGCCAATACATAGTCGTTTACCACCTCTGTTTTTTTCGTCACCTCAATATCTAGCTGAGTGTTATTTTTTAACACTCTATTAATCGCAGCAAGATCGCCGATATAAACATCAAAATCACCTTGCGATATTTTCTTTAAAGACGTATAAACATCATTAGACACTTCATAATTCAACTTTTCGCATGGCAAATCAAGTTCATTGAGAAGTTGATAATCCGAGAAAATGATTCGTTTATTATCAAGTTTATCATCGACTATAAAGTCATCACTTTCCTTAGAAGCTATTACAACTGGCACACTAAATAATTTATCTGACACAACCCATTGAGACAAAGCTGGCACGCGTCTTTTTGGTATAATCATAGCGTCGAAGCTGCTCGCTTCGAACACATGCGCAACCTCTATCTCATTATAGGAATAATACGAAAAATGAATACCCAGATCCCGCGTCAATACATCTATATAATCTTTACCCACACCTTCGGGCTTACCTTTGAAGTTTAAAAATGAGAGCGGCGAATTTTTTTCATCCCATACAAGTTTAATAGGAGGAAAACTCTTTAAAAGCTTACGTTCATTAGGTCGTAAAAGAACTGCGCTATGCCCTATGAATTCATGCTGAAAACTGAACCATTTCTTTTCTAATTCTGCCATCTTTCGGCGTGGGAACGCATCGATCGCATCATTGATCATTTCGAGTAATCGTGAATTATCTCGGCTCACGCCAAAACGCAAACTATCAATAAAAACGGATGCTTGTGCAGCAACGATGAGATCGTCATGCCTTTGGGTGAGGAAATAGCTCACATCCTTGTTACCAACATAGACATCAGCGCGATCATTTTTTACCGCTTGCAGTGCCGAAAAAGTATCAGAAACCCTTATTTTTTTCGCACCCGGATAATAGGAACTAAAAGCTTCATCAAGTAAAAAACCCTCTTCGACCGCAATGCGGGCCTCATTTACCTGATCAACATTTTCAAAAAAAACACTATTGGGATTAACAACCAATACATATGGACTCCTATGGTAGGATCGCGTCAATGCAACACAACCTTTATTTGAATTGCCAAACGCATCAATAATTATATCAATATCGCCACGACATAGCGCATCCTTTACAGCGTTCCAACTGTGATAAATCTTCCACTTGGGTTGAAAACCGACCCCCTCAATTAATTGATTAATTAAATCTACACTAAAACCTGACGGTATCTCCATGGTTACTTGCTGATAAGGTGGCCAGCCACCGTCAAGGATGCCTATTTTCAGATAATTACTTTCATCTGATAACACGCACGCACTAAACAACCAAATGAAAATGATAAAAATACGCATATGGGATGCCTAGAATAGATGAAAATAGTATATTTACTTTACACATAATAATGCTGTATACTACATCGTCTAAATTAAAGGTAGATCTCCTTTAAGCAATTAGCAAGCTGTGCTTGTTGTTCTGTTATATATCCCAATGAGTAGAGCTACATTTCACGATCAACCCCTCACACTCAGTTAAATCAGCATGTCTATACTAAAACTTATTTTATGGAAAAGGATGGTAATAACGTGAGAATCATGATAGCTGATGATCATCCAATCGTACTTTCTGGTGTAAAAGCACTAATCGAAAATCAAAGCACAGAGTCGAACATCGTTGCTGAAGCAACGAGTGCTGACGATATTTTTAAAAAACTAACAAAAGAGACTATTGATACCTTAATCACTGACTATAGCATGCCAAATGCTGAACAGGTAGATGGCATCGCCATGTTAAAAAAAGTGAAACGTGAACACCCAACGATAAAAATCATTGTACTAACACAAATGACTAACACTGCATTACTCAACTCACTTGTATCGCTAGGGGTTGATGGTGTCTTACTTAAAAAAGATATTCTATCTGACATACACCATGTTCTAAGCGTTGTAAAAAAAGGGGAAAAATATATATCACCTAGCGTCAGCAACTTATTAATCGGCCGCCAGCAAGCACTGTCAGAACCATCACCTAGAGAACTCGAGGTACTAAGGTTATATAGCGCGGGCATGACAGTTTCAAAGATAGCAGATTATACAAATCGGAGTATAAAGACCATCAGCACCCAAAAAAAACAAGCAATGAACAAACTGGGACTAGAGAATGACTTAGATATTTATGAATACATAAAAACTCTAGATTAAACACTTATCTAAAGCGGCAGCTAAGTAATATAACTCCCCCATAAATACATCACAAGTCGCGCTCTAGATACTTTAACACATCAAAGTGCGCCCCATTGTCATCAATCACAGTTAACATCACCAGATTATCTTTCAAAGGGGTGCTTGACATTAATTTTAGCGTTCCCCTCGGGGGAACCGTTCGGTTAAATCGTTTATATGTACGCCCACCAGTCTCTATTTTTGAGAGATTAAGGTGAATGGAGGAAAGGTTTTCTATAATTAAACAATAGGAACCATTCACAACTTCTTTATCAACATTAATACTTTGTTTTATTCCATCATGCGTTAATGCCGTTTCAGGGCCGCGATAAAATACCTTATACTGTGTCTGCATGGTTAATGCGAGTTTATCTAAAGACGCTTCGCGAGGAGCCAAGCTGGGTGGTAACTCATGGAGGTTTAACCAGTATAGACGCTCTTTTTCTAGAGCCTGGGGATCCACATTAATTAGCTGAATGCCTTGAGTTTCGCCAGGCTCTAATGTAAACAATGCAGGCTTAGTGATTAATGGTGCGTCAGCGTTACTCGGTGTATTGCTTAGGTTGCCATCATCCACCCAAGACTGAACAACCACTTGGTAATTATTTGTATTCATTACGTGGATTGTCTTTAACTGTTCAGTAGAAGAAAACACAATTCTAGTGCCTTCTTCTAAAGCGACTCCCGCATAAATAGTCTGACAGGTGAAAAGACTCAATAATAATGTTAAAAATCCAACCATTTAATTAAACCTCATTACCACGCGTGCGGTGGATTTATAATTACCAGGCGTGACCTGTACTCCATTTCCTACACGACCAAGCTCTACATCAAAGGACATTGTGTATGTTCGTACGCCCGTGTTTTGTCCTGATGGTGCAAGCCGCGCTGGGTTATATGTTCGTTCAAAGTATCGATTAGGATCAGAAAAACTCAGCTGCTTGCCGGAGTCATCGTAAAGGGTGACCGCCACCCCTTTCGCAGTTGAGTCTGCGCGGTAGCTTTCACTCAACAAATACCGCGTTGAGACCCCAGCATCGACCAGCGATAATTTTTGTGCCTCGGCAAACGCTTCAGGGCTCGTTAAAAAGAACATACTGACTTCGCTAGTGTTGGTTCCTCGTGTTGAGCCTTGCTCACATTCGTAAGACACAGAGAAACGGCTTCGGCGCACAATCCCTTGATTGAGTTCGATAACACTGATGGAGGGGAACGACACCGTCGGGGTTACGAAATTAACCAAACACGTTTTCCCACGCTGAACAGACACACTATTGGTCACACCGATTGTCGCAGGCCAATACTTATACCATCCCGGATAATGCGTCCTATGATTTCGTCCTGGTATGGGGCCGTACAATTGACCCAGTTTATTAAGCGGGAGCCTGACTGCGAAGTAACCCAATGGCTGTCCATTCTTAAATAGCCCGTCAGCCTGGTATCCACTCCATGTGGCGCTTGTATTGCCATTGGGATGAACATCAGGGATACGGATAAATTCAATTTTTATATTACTAAAATCTTTAGCTTTAAGTAATATATTTCCGTTTCTATCACGATCTAGATCTGTTAACGCTCGAGACTTCCATAGATGAGAGAAATGCTCTCCGGTAGATAGATTCGTAATCCTAAACCCTAACCCTTTAATATAGGTCGAATACACGTTATCCATACCAAATGAGGTACCGACTTCCATATCATCAAGCCCCCCCCACCGGTAATCACCATTTGTGGAATACATTTCAAAAATGCTCCCTTCAGCTTCGGGAGGACACTTATATAGTACTTGATCTGGCGAGTACTTCCCTGAGTCGGCAAAATCAAGAAAGTGCTTAACGGATGTTCCTAGTATGGTACCAACTGGCTGAAATCGAATATTAGCGACATTAACATTGGGCATATCCATATTGATGTAGTTTCTATCTGTCGCCCCGATCCAAGTATTAGTTGTACCGTCCTCTGGCAATACGCTTTCTCTGTGCCCAGGGTTATTTTTTGCACTCGTGGGAGAATGGCTAATTTTATAGCATTTATCAATTGCATGAACATTAAAGCTAACAATCGCCAACATTATGGCTAAAGAGGTTATTTTAAGGTATCTCATTTCAATCGCCTACGACTGACACACAGCAGCAACTTTAATAAAATCATGGTCACGCTTATTGTCTTCCTCAAGATTATAGGCAATGACGCACTGTTGATTATCTTTATCACCCCAATTTATCACAAGTTGCCCGGACAACGTTGACAACCGTACATAAGCAAGACCTGCCTGAGATACCATCCCCAACAAAGCACCTTCTTCGTTCATAATATTCGACCCTAAAGGAGGAACCGTATTCCCCTCAATTTTAAATAAAACCGCTTTACCTACTTCGGTGGCGACATCATATTGTACGCTGGCCCCCGCCGTTGGCACGAGGCGAAATTGTGTTTCTTTCAACTCAACATCTGGGTTTGACAGTGTTGAGGGATCAAGTGACACTTGGTTGTACTTATAAGGTGCCAGATGGTTAGCGATACCATAGCCATTGCTGTCTATACGCCCACCTCTAGAATTACGAATCCTCGCGCCCTCTGCATTATCAGCTTTTATGATTGCAAATGTATTCCCTAAGCTTTCAGTTAAATTCATACCACCTTCGTGAATAACCAAGCCCCCACGAGTGCTCACGCCCCACTGTGTGTAATTATCACTTCGGCTAACGCTTGCCCCGTAAGCGGCTTTTGGTGAAAGATGATTCACATTCATTGAAACCGTCGACTGCTTGCTATCGTTCAAACCGTAGTTTAATCCATACGTGGTATCCGCTAAGCCAGCTAATTGCCCAGAAACACCTGCCTGATAAGCAATACGATCACCCGTACTTGTTACGTTGAAGCTAGATAATGTTGGGGAATCACTCCCCCCAAATGGCATACTCCAGCCGAGATTCACTACATCATCAGTCGTTAAATCAGCTTGGTCAAAGCTACGCAAATAACCAATATTGAGTGTGGCTTTTCCGATCTGTGTGGAGTAACTCAGTTGCGCTTGGGTAGTTGCATCTTGATTATTCCTATATACAGTATGCGATCCCGAAAGGTTAAGTCGCCCTCTGCCTGGTAAGGATTGATCCACATTCACGCTAAAATAGTCTCGCTCAGATTGCACCAGTGCAGACGATTGCAAATCATCTTCTCCGTGTATTCGAGCAAAATCATTCAGCGTACGATACCCCTGACTTGAATAGCGATAACTGGCCAATGTCAGTGTTGTATCAGTTTGTTCAAAACCGATTGAATAATCTATGCCCGCTCGCCAACCATTAGTCGTGTTATCATCAATGATTGTATGTGAAAAACTTGAACGTATCCCAACGTCTCCATACGAGGTGCCTAATACCAAGCCGACGGTTGAACCTAAGTAATCTTCGGCAGCGCGCAAGCCGACATGCGATGTTAAGCTGTTGGTGATGCCCTGCTCGTACAGGCCTTGTGCAAAGTAAGGCTCATCATTGACGTCACTTAGCCTCATCTTACCCACTGCCAAATGGTAGCGAGACTGCCCCAATCGCATCGAACCGGGTACCGCATGGAAAGGGACGGTGAAGCGCTTAGTCTTACCGTCGGCTTCTTTGACCACCACATCAAAATCACCACGGTAGTAAGGTGACGTAATATCGTTAATTTCAAAAGGGCCAGGCGGCACTGTTTGTTGGTAAATTTCTCGCCCTTGTTGCGACACTGTTACGGTTGCGACCGAATCAGCCATACCGACAATAACTGGCGCATAGCCACGGCGAGACATAGGCAGCATCCGTGGATCCGACTGTACTTCCACCCCATCAAAAGTGACGCTATCAAAGACATTATCCGATGTGTATGTTTGTCCGAATGTTAACTTACTTTCCCAGTCAGGGATGGCGGTTTGTACATACGTACGCGCATGACTTAACTGCCGACGAGTACGACTACCGGCATTGTTATAGCTATAATTGAATTGACTTCTTACTCGCCAACGGTCAATGTTCATCCCCGTGCGCAAACCGACAAAGAGGCTATCATTGTCACTGTTATCATAGCCAGACGACAAATTTGAGCGATAATAGTTAGCATCATAGTTAGTAAAAAATGTAGCTTCTCCGTCATCCCACAGTGCACGTGGAATATAACCTTTTGGTTGATTTTCCGTATAAGCTTGTGGCACAAACACATTCAACCTTAACCGAGACATATCGACATCGAAACTGTAATCCTCAACAACCAAGCACTGCGTTATCACATCATTAGTAATGTATTCCTCTAAAACTCCCATTGCTTGCCAAGTTTCACGTAATAAACAAGGTACGACTTCACCATCTCGATTAATCAACTCAACAAGCTTTCGGCTTAAGAAGCGTTCGTTAATGTACACATCAAGACTATATTGGCCCGGACTGACATCAGACTGATTCAACACATTATCAAGTATACCATTTAACGACTCTTCCTCGGGATACCCCAATAATAACGATTCATCAAAGTCAAACTGGGGGGCTTCATTACCGTTTTTATCGGATTGTGCATAAGAAAAAGACGCCAGCACAACAACGATGATAGCCAGGACTAGCCTAAACATGGAAAACCTCTACTTCTCGGGGCAAACTTAATCCGCAATTTCCAAACTTCCAGACACTTGAGCGCCAAAGTCGTTAATATAGACATAATTAAACATGTCTATATTTTCTTGTTCTGGACTGATGCTTTTTTCTAAGTAGCTTTCTACCAACAAGTCATTGAATGGTTCAACCATGGCCGGCCCAAAAACATACTTTTCGTTATCTACGGTTAATGACCAACGCGATAAATTAATAAAGTATCCAGAGCGATTATTGAGAGTGACAGACGACAACTTTCCCGACCTCTCATATCCCAATTGGACTGTGACTTTTTCAATGGCTTCCGATGGTGGCCCCGCAATACCATTAGGCCGATAGAACAACTTAACGCGATTACGAAGAACGATAGAAAGTCTATTACTGTCGCTTTCGATATTAGGCGGGATAACTAGAAAGTTGAGATAAAAGATGCTTTCCCTGTCTTGGGCTAATGGTTCCCCTGTATACAAGATCCTCGCCGACTGACCTCCATTCGCGTTGACTTTAAATATCGGCGGCATGATGACAAACGAAGAGTCTGCTGTTTTCGGCGTCGATTTTTCATCTCCCTCATCAACCCAAATCTGAACGATATTTGGATATGCATCATTATTAGAAAACTGAATGGTATGTTCGTTTTTTTCTGCAGGATATATTACTCGCGTATTTTTCAACACAACAGAGGCATTCACCTGACAAAAAGGCAAGAAAAACAAAATAAAAACAAATATTTTCATCTTACTTTTTGAAGTCGACATAATCATAAAAACTCCAAACAGCTCCAGCGGACGCTCATCTATGTAAACAACATTTTAAAAAGCGACCCTGCCCACATTCCACATTGAAACCATGTCATCAAGGATGGCAAATTGAGTTGCAACAAAGAGAAAACATGGTTTAAATAAAACCATTACGCTTAGTCAAGACACCAAGTCGCGATAACACATAGGTGGAGCACCTAGCGCCCTTGTTGTTAGGCGTATGTTTACATGGCACTTGAGGCATCTAGGAAGGCACGTGTAACGCGCAAATACACTCACATAGAGGAATGCTGCACTGTGCTTGTCACACAGTGCAGCGGCCTATCATTACTATTAGTTATAAGAGATAGCGTACTGTAAAGAGCCTGAGACACTACCTGCCGTTGCTCCACCCAATTCACTGATGTATTGCACACCATATTCCGTCGTGGCAGACGTCGCACCTGACAATAGAACTAAGCCGCCTAATGATGCTTCTGAGGTCAAATCAACGGCCTGCAGGGAGTTATCTAAAATTTGTAGCGCTACATTCGCCGCATCACCCGTGTTACCCAGATTACCCGCCGCCGTGACATTATTACCCACGAACTTTGTTTTTAGTTGCGTGTCTGCCCCTGGTGCAGTACAACCTGTCAAACCAATGGTGAACATTCTCTGTCCAGCCGCTACATTCGCCGCATCACCCGTGTTACCCAGATTACCCGCCGCCGTGACATTATTACCCACGAACTTTGTTTTTAGTTGCGTGTCTGCCCCTGGTGCAGTACAACCTGTCAAACCAATGGTGAACATTCTCTGTCCAGCGGTATCGCCAGCGTTTGCTAGCTCGGCGGCTGATACCGATTCAAGCAAAACAACTGAGTTAGACACATTGTCATTCACCGTCACTGAGCAGGTTTGATCGGTCACTTCACCCGTAAATGTAATGGTATTGTTGGCGTAAGTTGCAGTTGATGTCAGTAAAAACATACCTGCTAAACCCATTGCGCTAGCGACTTTAGTGAATTTGTTTTGCATTACTCTACCTCTGTATTTTTAATGCTGGGCGCCTGTCCAATAACAAACCCCCGACCTCATTTAAAACGAGGACACAAACCGGCTGGTCGCTACCCTCGTAAGCAAGTGGGTGCATTAAACCATGGGGACTTTGGCATCGATATAGGAAAGTTCCTATTTAGGAAGGTAACAAGTCCTATACGTCAGAAGCAAAATTAACACATTGATATTTAATTGATTTCTTTATCATTAATACATCGAGCTAGCAGGAGAACGTGATAGAACTGCTTACACTTGCCTATCGTGGTCGTGATTTTCGTCACCATCTCGTGGTAATCTATGCTCAGCTTGGAGTAGACATCAGAATCAGTTGGGGATGACGTGTCACACAAACGACATGCCTCTCTATTATGATTTGAATGCTTGGCCGCAAGCAGGTAAAACCTCTACTCTGATAGGCTGACGCGTTACGAGTAGTCAGGTCGTATTGGTCAACATGGATCAGGTAATCGATTACAAGCGGAGACCGTCACAAAATTAAAGCATTCTTTGTTTAGCAGGTTAAGGTTTGTTCAACATTTTAAATTAAACTTATTGACGTGACAGCTAAACAACCTAATGACGAAAAGGATAGATAACATGAAGAACAAATTATGTTTTGGGTTTCTCGTAGTCGTTTTCTTCGCAAGCATGAATACGGTGGCGGCTGACGCCAACACAAAGGCGGTGGCGCGCACATTTGGCGAGTCTATTGCCTTTATGGGTAGCGTGGTTGAAAGCACCTGTAGCGCTCAGCAAGACAAATTTCAGTGCATTCGCATTGAAAAAGGAAACAGAGCCAAACCAATTTCGACGCATCCTGAAAAAATAAAGAACGTCAAATTCCAAACAATACAAAACAATCAGTATTTATTAGTGAGTTACCTATAACTGAGAGCACATTCGAACAAGGACAGATGCACGAATGCGGTTACATGAAAGGTGCTGCACTGTGCTTATCACACAGTGCATCGACCTATCATTACTATTAGTTATAAGAGATAGCGTACTGTAAAGAGCCTGAGACACTACCTGCCGTTGCTCCACCCAATTCACTGATGTATTGCACACCATATTCCGTCGTGGCAGACGTCGCACCTGACAATAGAACTAAGCCGTCTAATGATGCTTCTGAGGTCAAATCAACGGCCTGCAGGGAGTTATCTAAAATTTGTAGCGCTACATTCGCCGCATCACCCGTGTTACCCAGATTACCCGCCGCCGTGACATTATTACCCACGAACTTTGTTTTTAGTTGCGTGTCTGCCCCTGGTGCAGTACAACCTGTCAAACCAATGGTGAACATTTGTCCAGNCTAATGATGCTTCTGAGGTCAAATCAACGGCCTGCTGCAGGGAGTTATCTAAAATTTGTAGCGCTACATTCGCCGCATCACCCGTGTTACCCAGATTACCCGCCGCCGTGACATTATTACCCACGAACTTTGTTTTTAGTTGCGTGTCTGCCCCTGGTGCAGTACAACCTGTCAAACCAATGGTGAACATTCTCTGTCCAGCGGTATCGCCAGCGTTTGCTAGCTCGGCGGCTGATACGGATTCAAGCAAAACAACTGGGTTAGACACGTTGTCATTCACCGTCACTGAGCAGGTTTGGTCGGTCACTTCACCCGTAAATGTAATGGTATTGTTGGCGTAAGTTGCAGTTGATGTCAGTAAAAACATACCTGCTAAACCGATTGCACTAGCGACTTTAGTGAATTTGTTTTGCACTACTCTACCCTCTGTATTTTTAATGCTGGGCGCTTGTTCAATAACAAACCCCCGACCTCATTTAAAACGAGGACACAAACCGGCTGGTCGCTACCCTCGTAAGCAAGTGGGTGCATTAAACCATGGGGACTTTGGCATCGATATAGGAA
>NZ_MUFO01000038.1:0-27756 GCF_001995345.1 Salinivibrio sp. IB872
TCGACTTGCATGTGTTAGGCCTGCCGCCAGCGTTCAATCTGAGCACTTGCATGTGTTAGGCCTGCCGCCAGCGTTCAATCTGAGCCATGATCAAACTCTTCAATTAAAGTTTTTTCGAAACCGAAGTTTCAGCTCAATGAATACTGATTACTGTTTATCTCCGAAGAGAAAAACGAATTGACTGTGCCGAATAACTAAAAGTTATCGTTTGGTCACTCAGTTCATCGAATAAATCTTTTGTCTATTCTCAACGAGTGCCCACACAGATTGCATAGGTCAAATTGTTAAAGAGCATGTCGATTTAGTGGTCGGCATTTCGTGACTTGCGTCTCATTGCCCCGTCGACAGGAAGCGCAGTATAGAGATTTCAGTTTTTCCCGCAACCCCTAAATATAAAAAAAATGCGCCTTGCGGTTTGTTTGTCTACAAAACAAACAAAAACCGTCAAGACGCCAAAGATTACCGTTCAATTAATGCTGATTCTGGCGCTCTTCTGCCCGCTCTTTCGCGCGGCAATGTCGAATAGACGCCCACGCCATAAAGAAAAGTACAAAAGGGATGGCGCCAGCGGTCCATTCAGCCCACGTGTAGTAAGCCAATGTTTCAATAATGATGACATGGCCCAGAATCAGTAGGGCTGCGCAGATAATCGCAACGACCATCATGCTTAGCTCTGATTTCATCCTTTTCTCCCCCTAAAGTGTGTGCCCAGTTAGTGTATGCCTAGGGCCAGTGACGGGATTAGTACAAAGCCACCGCTATTTAGCTGTAACAGTATCGGCTATTGATAAAGATGAGAGCACAGTCGCAATCTGTGTAAGGCCGCTGTCAACGCTCGCTGGCGTATCAGCATCAACAGTCTCAGGCGCACTGATAGAGAAGTTTAAGCGGAAGCAGTCGTTAAACCGATCGTCAGTGGCAAACAAAGCGCCCGGTGCGAGTGTAATGCCATATGGCAAGAGTTCTCGAAATAGCTGGCGAGTGTCCATGCCATTATTCAGTGCGACCCATAAGAAGTAGCCACCTTGAGGGTCGGTGATCGAAGCACTCGTCGGCAAAATATGACGCAGACTGTCACGTACCGCGTGTTTGCGCTGTAACAAGGCAGTGCGCAAACGGCGCAGGTGTGCGTCATATCCACCCTGCTGCAAATAATGCGCGATAGCGAGCTGGTTAGGAGCACCCACAGATAAACTAGACACATACTGTCGCTTTTCAATTTGTGTGGCATAACATCCTGCCGCCACCCAACCGACCCTGAAACCAGGCGCTAACTGTTTCGAAAACGACCCACAATGCAAAACTAGCCCTTGGCTGTCATAACACTTCAGTGGCATGGGGCGTGATTCAGAGAAAAAGAGCTCACCATAGACATCGTCTTCTATTAAAGGGACTTGGTGACGCGCGAGCAGTGATACCAGTGCTGGTCTATCTTTTTCAGGAATCGATGCCCCCGTTGGATTATGAAAGTTACTCATCAGCCAGCAAGCAGCTACGTGGTGAGTACTCAACGCAGATTCAAGCGCGTTTATATTCACTCCCGTTTCAGGATCGACCGGCACGGGCACGGGTTCCAGTTGCAACCGCTCAAGGGTTTGCAGTACCCCATAAAAGGCTGGCGCTTCGATGATCACTTTATCCCCGGGCTGAGTCAGGGCCGCCAGTGATAGGCTTAACGCTTCGATGGCACCATTGGTGATGATGATCTCATCCATCGCCACTTTTATTCCTTGCCGCAGATAGCGCTGCGCAATCATGCGACGCAAGCCTTCATCGCCGGGAGGAAGCATGGTGAGATAATCTGGATGCGATGATTTACGAAGGACTCGTGCCATCGCCCGCCCTAACGCTTGCATGGGAAATAGCGTGGGATCAGGGAACGCCGAGCCGAACGGAAAGCACGAGCCTGACTTGCTCGCACTGATCACATCAAAGACATCTTGATGCGCCTGCAGCCAATGAGAGTCTGCTTGAGGGCGCGCCAAAGAGTCGGAGGACAATTGATTGTAATGCGGACGCACAAAGTATCCAGCTCTGGGGCGAGCCTCAACCCAGCCATCCGCTTCTAACTGCTCATAAGCGCGCATGACAGTCATTGGGCTAACATGTTGGAGGCGGCTCATCTCACGAACGGAAGGGATCCGCTCACCGGCTTGCCACACCCTTTGATCGATTTGCGTTTTTACCCAAACGGCGATGTCTTGATAGCGAACTTGCACCATACCACTCCCTGTGACAACCACGGCTCGATAATACCTTGCCGTGTTCGCTTTGCCTTGCGCGATACCCGAGGATTGTGAAGTCATCACGATTCAGGCGACATAAACGAAAAAAGCCCCTGTCTTTCGACAGGGGCTTTTTTGGGATTTGGTGCCGAGAGAGGGACTTGAACCCTCACACCCGTTAAGGCGGCGGATTTTGAATCCGCTGCGTCTACCAATTCCGCCATCTCGGCAAGTGCTGGCAATTATACGTACCGCCTTTTCGAGTGCAAGCATTAAAAAACAAAAAATGTTTGTTCGCGCTATTTTTAACCAATTCGCGGTTAAATACATCAAAGGCGGCGTAATCATGAGCAAACGACATCGCAAAACCGCCCTATCAGCTTACTCACCTAAACAGTGAATGTGCTAGGCTAGCGGCGACTTTGATACTTGGATGTAGCTAAACCATGCAGACTTCTTCTATTGCATGCCCAACCGCCGGTTTTTTTCGCCGTCTTGCTGTTTGGGTTTWTGATCTTTTGATTGTTGCCGCATTACTTATGCTTGCGGGCGGCGCGGTGATGGCAGCATTGGCTATCGCACAAGCGCTCGGGATGTCGATGACACCTTATCAAGATGCCAGTGATTTCCTCACCCAYCACCCAATCGCGCAGCCTCTTTACACCGCCTATCTCGCCTGTGTGATTTGCGGGTTCTACGGCTACTTCTGGTGTAAAGCCGGTCAGACGCTGGGGATGCGGGCCTGGCGCCTGCGCATTCAAAATGCTGACGGTAGTAATATTCGCCCCACACAAGCACTGATTCGTCTTGCGACGGCCTGCTTTGGGCTCGGTAACCTTATCGTGATTTTCGATAAGAACAACCGCGCGTTTCAAGATCATTTCGCAGAGTGCGACATGATCGTATTACCGAAGCCCGCCAAAACCCCGAAAAGAAAGAAACAATAGCTATCATTGGGAAGGCTGCAGTGCCTTCCTCTTTTCTTCAACAATTCTATCGCAACCTCTAAATTTGATATAAAACAAAAAAACAGCGAGTTTTTAATCCTGCGACATTTTTACTTAATCTGCTTTTTATTCACCACACCTATAGAGTAAATGTGACTAATTACGCAGTCTATTCACATAGAAAAGTCATGATAGCTTAGTGGTTAGCGGTTAAACCAAATTTAAAACAATAAAAACCCACTTCACCATCATACTAAGAACATTCTGAGTGATATATCTAAGCACGCAAACTAAACAGCCATTCACTTTTAACCTGCTCATCAATTAAGCGACAGCATACAGTCCCTTTCTTTTGTGAGATATCACTAAGAACTATTCACGGATGCACTTTTACAATAAAGAAAAAGCCACTGACGACGGCAGATAAGAACAACGAAAATAACGTGAAACTTAAAAGAGTTACCTCAACACGTGTAGTGCCCTATTTTATTGCACTCAGAAGAGGTATGAGGAGATAGTATGAGTACCCAAAGTGTCCCTGAAAAAAAAGGTTGGTTCGCCAATCTGAAATTCCCATCCGCCTATACCATATTGTTCATTCTGATTGCCTTGGTCGCCGCGCTTAGTTGGATAGTACCTGCCGGTCAGTACGAACGAGAATATAACGCCGAACTCGGCCGAGATGTGCCTGTATCAGGCACCTACCACCAAGTTGAAAGTAACCCTCAAGGCGTGGTCGACGTGCTGCTAGCCCCCATTGACGGTTTTTATAACCACGAAACCTATGAAGCGGCCGCCATTGATGTCTCACTCTTCATCCTCATTATCGGTGGTTTTTTAGGTCTGGTGACCAAAACCGGTGCCATTGATGCAGGGATTGAGCGGGTGACCAAACGCTTAGAAGGACGCGAAGAGTGGATGATCCCTATCCTAATGGGCCTCTTTGCCGCAGGCGGTACGATTTACGGGATGGCCGAAGAGTCCTTGCCTTTTTATACCCTACTCGTTCCTGTGATGATGGCGGCGCGCTTTGACCCTGTGGTAGCAGCGGCTACCGTACTCCTTGGTGCCGGTATTGGTACTTTAGGATCAACCATCAACCCGTTTGCAACTGTCATTGCCGCGAATGCCGCCGGTATCCCTTTTACCGATGGTATTCTGTTACGCCTCGCTATCCTGGCCATTGGCTGGCTTATCTGTGTTGCCTATGTGATGCGTTATGCCCGCAAAGTGCGCGCCGACCAGAGCCAATCCATTGTTTATGATCAGTTTGAGAGCAATAAAAAACACTTCCTTGGCGATCATGACGAAACACAAACGCTTGCTTTCACTACCACGCGTAAAGTGATCTTAGGCATTTTTGCTGCCGCGTTTGCCGTGATGATCTATGGCGTATCCTCGCTAGGATGGTGGATGGCCGAGATCTCTGCCGTTTTCCTCGGTGCTGCGATTATTATTGGTCTGATTGCACGTATGAGTGAAGAAGAGATCACCACCAGCTTTATTGATGGCGCACGAGACCTTCTGGGGGTGGCCCTTATCATCGGTATTGCCCGCGGTATCGTGGTGATAATGGATAAAGGCATGATCACAGATACCATCTTAAACAGTGCTGAAGGTATGGTGACTGGGCTATCGTCTTTTGTTTTTATCAACGTTATGTATTGGCTGGAAGTCTTGCTGTCTTTCTTGGTGCCATCGTCATCTGGTTTGGCAGTCCTCACCATGCCTATCATGGCGCCACTGGCTGACTTTGCAAACGTTGGGCGCGAGTTAGTCGTAACCGCTTATCAATCTGCATCCGGTGTCGTCAACCTCGTCACCCCAACCTCCGGCGTGGTGATGGGCGGCCTTGCGATCGCTCGCGTTCCCTATGTTAAATGGATCAAATGGGTGGCGCCTTTACTCGGTATTCTTACCATCATGATTATGATCATGCTCAGTGTAGGTGTCATGCTATAACCTCTACTGATACACCGACTAGCGCGCTCACGTATTCGTCAGCGCGCTTTTTTATGTCTGCCACTCCCTCGCTCAGCCATGCTTCACCACGCTGATATATTCCTCTTCTCTTCTCATAACAAAATGGCACCGTATTTCTCTTTTTTACACCGTTCCGTTACCGGTATAAAACGGACATCCGCCATCTGGACACAAAATACAGTTATTTTACACTTTTAACAAAAAACGTATTTATATCGACATCAATCACAGTTTTGAGGAAAAAAACGGCTTTATTTGTTAACAAATAAAAAATAGAAAGATAGCCATTCACTTATTACGCATACCCTCACCATTCAAAGTAATACTGATTAGCATAAAAAAGAAAACAGATCCGCATTAATAAAGGGAAATTAAAAAATATTTCGTTAGACACTCACAATTCCTGCTTAATTATTAAAAAACAAAAAAACCTCATGCCATAAATACCATTAACACAGGGTAAAAAAGGCAAAATACAATGTTTTAATTCACTGTGATCTAACTTCAAGAATACCCCAGACACCGCGTTAGAATGAATCTGTACCCAATAATACATCTGCACTTTTTATTCATCCCTTCCGATAAAAAGCCAAGCAGAGATATACGGAGAAAGAAAGATGAACAACTTCTATGTCGGCTCTGAAATTGGTCAATTACGTACCGTGATGCTGCATCGTCCTGAGCGTGCGCTCACCCACTTAACACCATCAAACTGTCATGACTTACTATTTGATGATGTTCTGTCCGTTGAACGTGCAGGTGAAGAGCATGACAAATTTGCTCAAACCCTACGTGATCAAGGCGTTGAAGTCCTCCTGCTCCAAAATCTACTGGCTGAGACTCTAGATGTACCTGAAGCCAAAGACTGGCTGATGAACCTAAAAATCTCGGATTATACCTTCGGCCCTTCGTTTGCTAATGACATCCGTTGCTATTTGAATGACCTGCCTCACCATGAACTCGCGTCGATGTTCTTAGGCGGATTGGCCTATTCTGAGCTGCCAATCGCAACAACCTCTATGTTGCAAGCCATGCACGCACCGTCCGACTTTATTATTGATCCACTCCCCAACCACCTATTCACCCGCGATACCTCCTGCTGGGTTTACGGTGGTGTATCAATTAACCCCATGGCCAAACCCGCGCGTAAACGTGAAACCAATCATCTTCGCGCCATTTATAAATGGCACCCTCGCTTTGCGAACGGTGATTTTATTACCTACTTCGGCGGCGAAAATATCGACTATGACAACGCCACCATTGAAGGTGGCGATGTTACCGTCCTCGGCAAGGGCGTGGTACTTATCGGTATGTCCGAGCGCACTACCCCACAAGGGGTCGAAAACTTGGCTTCTAGCTTATTTAGACACGGCCAAGCCAAACAAGTGATTGCGATGGAGCTACCGAAACACCGCTCTTGCATGCACCTTGATACCGTGATGACCCATATGCGCGAAGATACCTTCTCGGTGTATCCAGAAGTGATCCGTAAAGATATCAAATGCTGGAGTCTCACCGGTGATCGCACCGGCAAACTCAACGTTCGCGAAGAAGATTACTTCCTGACCGCGATTGAAAAAGGACTGGATGTTGGCCCGCTAAACCTGATCACCACAGGGGGTGACAGCTTCGAAGCCGAACGCGAACAGTGGAATGATGCTAACAACGTACTGACTGTCCGTCCTGGCGTAGTCGTGGGTTATGAACGCAACACCTATACCAATGAAAAGTATGACAAAGCGGGTATCACTGTGTTGTCTATTCCCGGTGACGAGTTAGGTCGCGGTCGTGGCGGAGCACGCTGCATGAGCTGCCCAATCCATCGTGACGGCATCTAATCGCCTTGTTGGGCTGAGCAAGTAGCTCAGCCCCCACCGACTGTAGAGAGTATTAAGTATGAAAAAACAAACTGTGGTGGTGGCACTCGGAGGCAATGCACTCCTTCGCCGGGGTGAGCCTTTAGAAGCTGACATTCAACGCGCCAATATTGCCAAAGCGGCAAA
The DNA here is from genome assembly GCF_001995345.1 of Salinivibrio sp. IB872. Classification (NCBI taxonomy): domain Bacteria; kingdom Pseudomonadati; phylum Pseudomonadota; class Gammaproteobacteria; order Vibrionales; family Vibrionaceae; genus Salinivibrio; species Salinivibrio sp. IB872. Next base: position 7,159 of record NZ_MUFO01000038.1, read on the forward strand.
AACCATTGCGGCAATTGGCGAACAATACAATGTGGTACTCGTGCACGGTAATGGTCCACAGGTTGGCCTACTCGCCTTGCAGGGGTTGGAGTATAAATCTGTCACGCCATATCCACTCGACGTTCTCGGTTCAGAAACCCAAGGCATGATTGGCTATATGTTAATGCAAGAGCTGCATAACCTAGCCCCCGAGCAACACGTTTCTTGCATGCTCACGCAAATGACCGTCGATCCGAATGATCCCGCGTTTGCCAATCCCACCAAGCCCATTGGTCCCGTTTACGACCAACAAGAGGCCTCGGCGCTAGCTGAAAAATACGGCTGGGACATCAAACCAGATGGCCAATATTATCGTCGTGTTGTACCCAGCCCACAACCAACCGGCATTGTGGAAGATGACGCTATCGCTCGCCTGATTGCGCAAGGACACCTTGTGATTTGTACCGGTGGTGGCGGCATTCCTGTGATTCAAGAGGGGAATCAGCTTAAAGGGATCGAGGCTGTGATTGATAAAGACATGTCAGCGGCTTTCCTTGCTCGTCAAATCAATGCCGATGCCTTGCTGATTTTGACCGATGCCGACGCGGTGTATTTGGACTATGGCCAACCCACCCAACGCGCATTGGCGGATACCACCCCTGATGATCTGAGCCAATACACCTTCGACGCTGGCTCCATGGGACCCAAAATTGATGCGTCCTGCGAATTTATCCGTCAAGGCGGAAAACTGGTTGGCATCGGAGCCTTAGAGGATGGCCTTGCTATTCTTGCCGGCCAAGCCGGAACACGTATTCGTGCCCAAGCAGTCAATAATAACAATATTTCTCACGGCCAACCTGCACCAGCGCAAGCCTGAGACCAATAACGAGAGGATTACCCACTATGGCATTTAATCTACGTAACCGTAATTTCCTAAAGCTGCTGGACTTCACACCTCGTGAGATCCAACACTTTATCGACATGGCCATTGAACTCAAAAAAGCCAAATACAATGGCTATGAAACCCCACGTTTAAAAGGTAAAAATATCGCGCTGATCTTTGAGAAGTCGTCGACTCGTACCCGCTGTGCGTTTGAAACCGCCGTGTTCGACCAAGGCGGACAAGTCAGCTATATCGGCCCAACAGGCTCTCAAATTGGCCACAAAGAGTCCATGAAAGATACAGCCCGTGTGCTTGGTCGCATGTATGACGGCATTGAATACCGTGGCTTTGGCCAAGCGATTGTTGAAGAGCTGGGCGAATATGCTGGTGTGCCGGTCTGGAACGGGTTAACCACCGAGTTTCACCCCACTCAAATCTTGGCGGATTTGATGACCATGATTGAACATGGTCGTGGAAAACAGCTTCACGAAATGCGCTTTGCGTACCTCGGAGATGCCCGAAACAACATGGGCAACTCTCTGATGGTCGGTGCGGCTAAAATGGGGATGGATATTCGTCTAGTGGCGCCAAAAGCATTCTGGCCCGAAGAAGAACTGGTTGCACAATGCCGCGCGATCGCTGAACAAACGGGCGCACGTATTACCCTCACCGAGGACGTGCAGGAAGGTGTCAAAGACTGTGATTTCTTGTACACCGACGTGTGGGTATCTATGGGTGAATCCAAAGAAGCATGGGATGAGCGTGTCGCATTAATGAAGCCTTACCAAGTCAATATGGACGTGGTCAAAGCAACCGGCAATCCACACGTAAAATTCATGCATTGCTTACCTGCTTTCCACAATAACGAAACCACCGTGGGTGCGGAAATCGAAGCCAAATATGGCTTAAAAGGCCTTGAAGTGACAGAAGATGTCTTCGAGTCCGACTATTCGATTGTCTTTGATGAAGCAGAAAATCGCCTGCACACCATCAAAGCGGTCATGGTTGCCACGCTCGGCGACTGATCCACGCGCCGGGTGCCTATGCATCCGGCGTCTATTCTTTGCGTCAAGCAGTGACCATCATCAAGGTTTGCCCCCGCCAACACTGATACTATGCGTTTAAAATCACCAGAAAGCAGTGAAATTCACTATTTTCGAGGTTAATAGCCATCGATTATAAAGGAGTGACCGGTGAGTGATTATGCAATTCCGTCGGTGACAGCCTCCAATCCGGAGGAGAACATCCTCTCAGCCTGCCGGCATTTATTACAAACCCAAAGCTTTACCACCCAAGACGAAGTGCGTCAGCAGTTGGTCCAACTGGGGTATCTCGACGTCAGCCAATCTACCGTCTCTCGTTTGCTCTCCAAACTTGGAGTGGCAAAGATCCCCAATGCACATGGACAGAAGGTGTATTCGATCAGTGGCGATATTGAGCCCGTTTACGCGGTGTCATCGGTGGGATCTCAAATTGATGAAATTACGTGCAGTCATGCCATGGTGGTAATCAAAACCCACCCTGGTGGTGCGCAGTTGATCGCGCGCTTAATCGATCTGAATCGTCACCCTGCGATTTTAGGCACGGTAGGCGGTAACGACACGATTTTCGTTGCACCTCGCCGTGTGAGCGAGTTGAACTTATGCGAAAAAGCAGTACGAGAACGTCTGGCCAGCGAGTAAGTACTTTACCTCGCCGCGCAACCGTTGCAGACTATTAACGTCGCTTTTTTTAACAAAGGAACACAGCATGACCCAAGTACTGCAAACTGAGCAGGCACCTGAAGCTATTGGCCCATATTCACAGGGTGTCGATCTCGGCAACATGGTACTGACTTCCGGTCAGATCCCTGTCAATCCAGTGACTGGTCAAATTTCACCAGAGATCACTGCACAAACACGCCAATCACTCGATAACGTTAAAGCCGTTGTTGAAGCGGCGGGCCTCAAAGTGAATGACATTGTTAAACTGACTGTTTTCGTTAAAAATCTTGAGGACTTTGCGGAAATCAATAAAGTCTACGGCGCTTTCTTTGATGAGCACGGCGTAGAAAACTATCCCGCCCGTTCTTGTGTGGAAGTCGCTCGCCTTCCTAAAGATGTAGATATTGAGATTGAAGGGATTGCGGTGCGTCACGCGTAACCTATGCCCTTGCATACAAGAAAGCGGCGTTTGACGCCGCTTTTTTTATGCTTCCTCACACCTAAGCCATAGCATGCGCCGGCGTCATCGCACAAATGTGAGCAAATACCTGTGAGAACCAAGCCGTAAATTGCTCCGGCGAGTCCGCCAGTGCCGCTTGTATATCTTGCTCCGACCACCAGCGACAATCCGATACCTCATCGGGGTTTAAGATCATCTCCACATGATTCACTTCGCACGCAATCACCTGATCCCACTCGTGCTCAACCAGACCGTTATCCAGTTCAGCACGGTAGATAAAGACAGGTCCCATGGCGAAATCAAGCGGACGCGCAATACCAAGCTCTTCATATAAACGCCGCTTGGCCGCGGCAGCCACAGGTTCATCTTTTTTGGGGTGCGAGCAGCAGGTATTGGTCCATAACCCACCGCTGTGATATTTGCTGTCAGCACGACGCTGAAGCAAGAACTCACGCTCACCGTCTTGGTTAAGACGGTATAACATGAGCGAAAAGGCCGAGTGCAGCCATCCTTGCTGGTGGGCCTCCAACTTTTCAGCGGTCCCCTTGGGTTCACCCTCAGGTGACACCAAGACCACATGGTGACGCTGGGTTGGGGTCATGAGACACTCCTCAATTATGCAGACTGCTTATTACGCTCAGCCACTTCCGCATCCAACTGCTCAAGTTTCGCTTTCATCAGTTGATGACAGTGTGCAGCAAGTTCGCGCACATTCTCTTTACTGTAGCCCTCGACCGATATCGGTGCCATCACTTCCACAATCACATGACCATTGTTCCAACGGTTCGCTTTGCAATGATGGGTCGAGCTACATACCACCGGCACCAGCGGCACTTGTGCGCCAATGGCGGCATGGAATGCGCCCGTTTTAAACGGCAATAAGCCGCGGCCACGCGAACGTGTTCCCTCTGGGAATAACCATACGCATAATTGCTTCTCACGGATCTTTTCAATCACTTGAGCAATGGTTCCCATCGCTTTACTGCGGTTAGCGCGATCAATCAATACGTTTCCGGTAAGCCAATACAGTTGACCAAAAATCGGGATCCACAACAGGCTTTTTTTGCCCACAGTGACCGCGCCCGGCATCAATGCATTCGAGAGCGTGACCATGTCCCAGTTACTTTGGTGGTTAGCAATACACACACTCGCGCCCGGTTCACGTGGTGCGCCCTCGGCAAAGCGCAGCTCTACCTTGGTGCCAAATACGCCAGATAGACGACCAAACCATTTACTAATCTGGTAGCAGTTGCGTGGGTTACGTGGACTGAGTAGGCAATACAGCCCACCAAACACAAATAGCAAGATTGCGACAATCAGTACGGCAATCAGCCGTAACACAATAATCATTTCTCTCTCCAAAAGAGCAGACTGTCAAAGGCGAGTCAGTATACGGATTCGGAACAAAAATGCACCTAGTGAAAAAACGCACCTTCCAAAGAAGGTGCGTTCATCGGACTAGCTGTCTTGCTCGTCGATAAGGATTTCTACCGCGGAGACCCGTTGCAGGCCTCTTGGCAGCATGCTGCCACGACGACCCCGTTCACCACGGAAGTTGTCGAGATCGGCCGCTTTTAAGGTCAACTTACGCTTACCTGCATGCAGGGTCACGCCTGCTCCTTGCGGTAAGACATGTAACTGACTGAGCACCTCATCACGTGATTTGGCGCGCGCGCCAGGGATATTGATGATCTTGTTTCCTTTGCCTTTGCCCAACTGTGGCAAATCATGGATAGGGAATACCAACATCCGTCCCTCATTGGAAATGGCCAAGATCTGATCCGTTTCTAAGTCGTGAATACGGCGAGGCGGCATCACTTCGGCATGCTCAGGCACAGTTAACAGCGCTTTACCACTACGGTTTTTCGACAGCATGTCTGCCTGTTTACACACAAAGCCATAGCCTGCATCCGAGGCAAGTAACGTCAGTTGGCTTTCATCCGCCATCATCACATGACGAATCGACGAGCCTGGGGTGATATTGATACGGCCCGTGATCGGTTCACCCTGACTGCGCGCCGACGGCAAGGTGTGCGATTCAATGGCATAGCTACGTCCGTCTGACCCCAAGAACACCGCAGGTTGATTGCTCTTGCCCGGCGCCGCATCGAGAAACTTGTCTCCCGCTTTATAGTTAAGCCCAGCCGCATCAACATCGTGCCCCTTGGCATGACGAATCCACCCTTTTTCCGACAGCACCACGGTAATCGGCTCACTGGGGATCAAATCACGCTCCGTCATGGCTTTGGCTTCTTCACGTTCCACCAAGGGCGAGCGTCGATCATCACCGTACTTTTCGGCATCGGCGAGGATCTCTTTTTTGATCAAGGTATTCAACCGACGCTCTGAGCCTAACAGGGTTTGCAACTTGTCCCGCTCTTTGCTTAGCTCATCTTGCTCACCACGGATTTTGATCTCTTCGAGTTTGGCCAATTGACGCAGTTTGATCTCTAGAATCGCTTCCGCTTGCTTCTCACTAAGCCCAAAGCGCTTGATCAGTTCTGCCTTTGGATCATCCTCACTGCGGATGATTTCAATCACCTCATCAATATTGAGGTACGCGACCAATAAGCCCTCAAGAATGTGCAAACGCGCCAACACCTTCTCGAGACGATACTCCAAGCGACGACGCACCGTATCCCGACGGAACGTCAACCACTCCGACAGGATCATTTGCAGCCCTTTTACTTGCGGGCGTGCATCGAGGCCGATCATATTGAGGTTAACGCGATAGTTTTTCTCAAGATCCGTTGATGCGAATAAGTGATTCATCAACTGATCACTATCAACTCGGTTAGAGCGCGGCACCACCACGATACGTGTCGGGTTTTCGTGGTCAGACTCATCACGCAAGTCATCGACCATCGGCAGTTTTTTCGCCCGCATTTGGTTGGCGATTTGCTCGAGTAACTTGGCGCCAGAGACTTGATGCGGCAGTGCTGTGATCACAATGTCGCCGCTTTCTTTGTGCCAACGAGCTCGCATCTTGATGCTGCCACGACCACTGGTATAGAGCTTTTTCAGCTCGTGATGAGGCGTAATGACTTCTGCTTCAGTCGGATAATCCGGCCCTTTGACGTATTCCATCAGGCCATCCAGATCGATACTGGGTTTATCAATCATCGCCGCCAGCGCGTTAGCAAGTTCGCGCGCATTGTGCGGGGGAATATCGGTGGCCATACCAACCGCAATCCCGGTCACCCCATTGAGGAGAATATGAGGAAGGCGCGCAGGTAAGGTTTTCGGCTCTTTCATGGTGCCATCAAAGTTTGGCACCCAATCCACGGTTCCTTGTCCTAGCTCTTGTAAGAGGACTTCCGAGAAGCGCGACAGGCGTGATTCGGTATAACGCATCGCCGCGAACGATTTGGGATCGTCCGGCGCCCCCCAGTTACCTTGACCATCCACCAGCGGATAACGATAAGAGAAGGGTTGCGCCATCAATACCATGGCTTCATAGCAGGCAGAATCACCATGAGGGTGATACTTACCGAGCACGTCCCCAACGGTACGCGCTGATTTTTTATATTTGGCGGAGGCAGACAGCCCCAGCTCAGACATTGCATAAATAATTCGGCGCTGTACCGGTTTTAATCCGTCACCGATAAACGGCAGCGCACGGTCCATGATGACGTACATCGAGTAGTTGAGGTAAGCATCCTCTGTAAACTTGCGCAAGGCAAGCTGCTCGACGCCATCATAAGTCACCTCTGTCATGCTGATAGTATCCCGTTATATTTGTTTAAATCTCGGTCAGCTCGGCCATATCGCCTTTTTGCTGCAACCAGTTACGACGATCTTCTGCCCGTTTTTTACCTAGCAGCATGTCCATCATTAATTGGGTTTGCTCAGGATCATCAATCGTCAGTTGCACCAAACGGCGTGTATTTGGATCCATCGTGGTTTCACGCAGTTGCAAAGGGTTCATTTCCCCCAGCCCTTTAAAGCGCTGTACGTTGATTTTTCCGCGTTTATTACTTAATCGCTCAAGGATGCCTGCTTTCTCGTCTTCATCGAGGGCGTAAAAGACTTCTTTTCCGCAATCAATACGATACAAAGGCGGCATCGCAACATACACGTGTCCTGCTTCGACTAGAGCACGGAAATGCTGCACAAACAACGCACATAACAGCGTCGCAATATGTAGACCATCAGAATCCGCATCGGCGAGAATGCAGACTTTATCGTAGCGCAATCCGGACAGATCACCGGAGTCGGGATCTATCCCTAGCGCCACCGAAATATCATGCACCTCTTGGGAAGCGAGGACTTGGTCAGCTGATACTTCCCACGTAWTAAGAATTTTACCGCGTAGCGGCATCACCGCCTGAAACTCACGATCACGGGCCTGTTTCGCTGAGCCGCCTGCCGAGTCACCCTCCACCAAAAAGAGTTCGGTGCGACTGGAATCTTGCATCGCGCAGTCTGTCAGCTTACCGGGCAACGCTGGTCCCGAGGCGACTTTTTTCCGTACCACCTTTTTCGCGGCGCGCATACGGCGATGGGCGCTGGCAATGCACACCTCAGCCAAACGCTCGGCCAAGTGAGGACGCTCGTTCAGCCACAAGCTAAAGGCATCTTTGACCACGCCAGACACAAAGGCCGCACATTGACGTGAGGACAAACGCTCTTTCGTTTGGCCGGCAAATTGCGGATCTTGGATTTTCACTGACAAGACATATGCACAGCGCTCCCAGATATCATCCGCGGTGAGCTTCACACCACGAGGCAATAGGTTGCGGAACTCGCAGAACTCGCGCATCGCTTCCAGCATACCTTGGCGCAAGCCATTGACATGGGTGCCACCTTGCGGCGTCGGAATCAAGTTAACATAGCTTTCAGTGGTTAATTCACCGCCTTCCGGTAACCAAATCACCGCCCAATCGACCGCTTCATTTTTGCCACTGAACTCACCGACAAAGGGGGTTTCAGGCAATAATTCAAAGCCCTTCACACTGTCGGCAAGATAGTCTTTTAGGCCCGCTTCATAGCACCAGCTAATGGTTTCATCGGTATTTTTATCGGTGAAATTGATGGTTAAGCCCGGGCAAAGGACAGCTTTGGCTTTTAATATGGTTTTTAAGCGTGACAGCGAGAATTTACCGGAATCGAAAAACTGACTGTCCGGCCAAAAGTGCACCCGCGTGCCACGGTTGCGTCGTCCGCACGTGCCTGTCACGGTCAAGTCTTGCACTTTGTCGCCGTTTTCGAAGGCGATGTCATAGACTTGCCCATCGCGCTTGACCGTGATCTCAACACGACGAGACAAGGCGTTAACCACAGAGATCCCGACCCCGTGCAAACCACCACTAAATTGATAGCTTTTGTTGGAGAACTTGCCGCCAGCGTGAAGCTTACAGAGGATCAGCTCAACCCCAGACACCCCTTCTTCTGGGTGAATATCTACAGGCATCCCACGGCCATCATCAATCACTTCTAATGATTGGTCGGCATGAAGGATCACATCGATTTTACTCGCGTGGCCGGCAAGGGCTTCGTCGACACTGTTATCGATCACTTCTTGCCCTAAATGGTTAGGGCGACTGGTATCTGTGTACATACCCGGGCGTCGGCGCACTGGCTCGAGCCCGTTGAGGACTTCTATCGATCCTGCGTTATAACTTTGCTCTGTCATAATCGATTGGCTTAATAAATGTGATGACATGGTCAGCAAGGGGGCCTAGCTTGTCAAGCTCCGCCCCCTGTTACCGCGAGTTTATGTGAACTGCCATCCGCCTCGTACGCCGCCATGTTCAGACGAGACAAGGTTTGCCTAAGACGTTGGCAATAAAAGGAGGCTACAATCCAAGGAACTGGATAATGTCGGCGCAGTAGCGTTCAAAGCCAACAAAACTATGATCGCCCTCTGGCTCAACCGTTTGTCGACTGGCACTAAATTTCTCAACCGCTTGACGATAGTCGAGCACTTCATCCCCCATTTGCTGCAGCAGCCAAAATTGCGAAGGGTGCGTCAAGGTAGGCACATCCAGCGTGCGCAGCGCCAAAATATCGTCAGCATCGAGTTGATAGCGCTCATGGGTGTAAGGGTTCACCTGCTCGCCGATATAATCTTGCAATAACTCATATGGGCGTACCGCGGGATTGACCAACACCGCCGGTATATCATAGCGCTCACTGAGCCAAGTGGCGAGAAATCCCCCCAGTGAACTGCCAACGAGCCCCAGCTGATGGGTGGCACCATAGGTATCGACCAACTCAGTCAACAGGTTCACGGTGGGTTCTGGGTGGCTCGGCAGTTGCGGGACGAGTACCTGAATATCCGGACGCATTGTTTGACAATACGCCCGCATTTGTCGTGCTTTTAACGACTGAGGAGAACTATTAAAGCCATGGAGATAAAGCAGTGCTGAGGCCATTGGGTTAGTATCCACTGGAGTCAAAATCAGGACGGAACTGTTGCCCCGTCACACGCTCAACTTGGCTCTCAATCCGTCCATCACTGTGCAAATCTAACCAGCGCCAGCCGGGGTTTTGATTATCCAATGCAAAGTCATGCGAGTCCGGCATAAATTGGATACAGGTTGACGGCGATGCCATAACTTGTACACCTTGATGGCGAACATTCAGCGCTTGGTGAATGTGTCCACACACCACGGCTTTTGCCTGTGGGTGTGCCGCCATGATCTGCCAAAACCGCTCGCGGTTAACCAGTTTGTGCTGATCGAGCCAAGTACTGCCGGCCTCTAGCGGATGATGATGCAATAACACCAGTGCATGGCGCTGTGGGTACTCACTTAAGTGCTGCTCTAACAGGCGTAACTGTTCTCTAGATAATTCACCATGTGGCACGCCCGACACTTGGCTGTCGAGTAATATCATTTGCCAGTGCTCGCCAAGCAACACTTGTGAACAATGCGATAGCGAGCCAGATTGCAATACCGAACGCATCTCGGGTTGAAAATCATGGTTTCCCGGCAGCCAAAAACAGGGTTGCTGCCAACGCTGAATTCCATCTACAAAGCGGCGATAAGATAACGCGGAGTGATCTTGAGATAAATCGCCGGTGGCAATAATGGCGTCAAAGGTACGTTGTGTGGCGCTTATCGCATCAAGCACCGCATGATAACTATGCAGTGTATTAACACCCAGCAAACTGCCCTGTTCGTCCGCGAACAGGTGCGTGTCGGTGATTTGCAGAAGACGAATACAATCGCCGTTCGCGTTCTCAATCTGGCAAGGCTGCAACGTTGAAAATACCTTTGCTGGTTTAGTTTAACGATGATTTATACACGGAGTCTGAGGCGGTCACGCCGCGGCGCAAACAGTGCGCCAGCCAATCAGACAAAAATGCATTAACCTGATGTTTTTCATTGCGCTGATGCATGCGCGGATTCGGATAATCATAACGCGGTTTTAGCCGTGAAATCTGCTGCGTGGTACACACTTCAGCAACACGTGCATCATGGTATAGACGCACGGTTAAATTCGCGCGTAAGTAGTCGGGCGCTTGGCCTTTGCCGAGCTGGGCAATGTCCAGTAAGGTGGTGTAACGGGTTGACTCACGGACAACCAACGCATACTCCTGCCCTTGAATATCGTATCGACACACTTGCCCCACCTCGTCGCGTTTAGGCATTAAACGGACAAGTTTGGCGTAGTTAGTTTCATACAGGCGCATCATCGCCGGTAAGTCGACTCGATAATCTGTTTTCACACACACCTACTGTTTATTGATTGTTTTGTTCATTATAGCTTTGACGTAACCGACTAGCATTGAGTTCCAACCATTGCGGCGCAATGATGGATGCCGCGTTTTCAATCTCGCCATCGACGACCTTTTGATACGCCTGTTGACGTGAGAATCGATGAACCAAGATATCTTCATTTTCGCTTGCCAATCCGTGCACGCCAGCCGCTTCAGACGCATCGACAATCGCCACGAAGACCTCTAGTTGTTCTGAGCAGCCGCCGGAGCTGGATAAATAGCGAGTCACTCGCTCCATCTGCTGCAATAAAAGGCCGGCTTCTTCCCGTGCCTCGCGATGTGCCACTTGCTCGGGAGACTCTTGCTTATCCATCATGCCCGCAACAATCTCAAGCTGCCATGGCGAAGCCCCTGCTGCCATCGCACCGACACGAATTTGTTCTAGCATAACCACTTCGTCACGCACAGGGTCATAGGGAAGTACTGCCACCGCATGACCACGCTCAAACAACTCGCGAACCACGGTGCCACTCCAACCGCCTTTAAACAATCGGTGACGAAACTGATAGCGATGAATTGAGAAAAACCCTTGATAGCATGGTGAGATATCTTCAATCACAATGTCTTCACGGCCAAACTGACCGGGGGGATGGCTGGACATACTCGCTCCTTGCTATTTGTGGTGGCGGTGCAGTCTTATCATTGGCACGATTGCGCTGCAAACCTTAAACTTAACTTTTTTGATAAAAGTTACAACTATTTTTAAGTCCCAATCGCAAACTGGATAGTTTACACTCAGTGTCTTAACAAATTGTCAGTTTCACGCAAGCATAATTGCGGTAAGCTAGTTGTCGTATTCTTATTGAACAGCTCAAATTCAGGGATTCTACCTATGAAAAAATTGCTCCCTTTGGCATTAGGCTTGGCACTCGGCAGCCTAAGCTCCGTGGCTCTAGCCGACGATCTCGCCCAAATTTACCAACAAGCGAAGCAAAGTGATCCCACACTCAATCAAGCCGCCGCTGAACGTGACGCTGCGTTTTCAGCCGTGGATGCAACGCGCGGTACATTGCTACCCCAAATTGGGTTAAATGCCGGCTATTCGATCACCCGCAATGACAGCAACGATCAGCGTGACAATAACACCACCAGCGCAGATATCAGTCTAAGCCAACAAATTTTTAAGCGTGATAGCTGGATCAACCTCGATATCAGCGAAATGCAAGCCCGCCAGCTAGATGCCGTTTACGCCGCGCAACAACAAGGCTTGATGCTGCGTGTCGCACAGGCCTACTTTGATGTACTCCGTGCAATGGATAAGCTGGAATTTGTCAAAGCAGAGAAAGCGGCGGTTGGCCGTCAGCTAGAGCAAACCAAACAACGTTTCGAAGTCGGGCTCTCCGCGATTACCGACGTACACGATGCACAAGCGCAATATGACGCAGTACTCGCCGACGAAATCTTGGCCCAGAATGCCCTCACCAATAGCTATGAAGGCTTGCGTGAGATCACTGGCGAAGCGCCACGTGATTTGCGCGTGTTAGATACCGCACGTTTTAGCGCGAGTAAACCTCAGCAGCAACCAACCGCGTTGGTTGRAACTGCCGAAGAGAAAAACTTGAAGCTGTTGGCAAGCCGTATTGCCCGTGATACTGCCAAAGAGCAGATCAAGCTAGCTGAGTCTGGCCACCTTCCGACTTTAACGTTTAGCGCTAAATATGGCATGACAGATGTCGATAATCAGCATACTCCAGGCTCAGTCGATTCTAACGAAGGGACTGCCGGACTCACTTTTAGTTTGCCGCTGTTCACGGGCGGAAGCACCTCAGCGAATGTTGAGAAAGCGCAGTATAACTACGTTGCAGCCTCGGAAAGCTTGGAAGCCACGTTCCGTTCAACCGTTAAGGACGTTCGCGCCTTCTATAACGACATTAATGCTTCTATCGGTGCCTTGCGTGCCTATGAGCAAACGGTCATTTCTGCGCGTTCAGCCCTTGAAGCGACAGAAGCTGGCTTTGAAGTGGGCACACGTACCATTGTGGATGTCCTTGACGCCACACGCCGCCTGTACGATGCCAACCGTAACCTGTCGAATGCGCGTTACGACTACATCTTGAGCCGCCTTCAGTTGCGTCAAGCCGTGGGGACACTTAGCGAGCAGGACTTGCTAGAAATCAACAAAGGCTTGATTGAAAAACGCTAAGCCTTAGTCGCTATCTTTGATCTAAAAAGGTGCCCTCAGGCACCTTTTTTACTGACGGTTACTCGCTCGGTTTTATTGCCCGCGACGAATTGACTCAATGATTTCAGTGGTGGAACAGCCGTCTTCAAAATTCAGCACTTTCACCTCACCACCGTTATCCATCACCGCCTCAGCACCCGCGATCTCATCAACCTGATAATCGCCGCCTTTGACCAATAGATCTGGCAAGACAGCACCAATCAGGCGCGCAGGTGTTTCTTCACTAAAAGGCACCACCCAGTCGACCGCCCCCAAGCCAGCCAATACCGCCATACGTCGGTCCGTCGGGTTGACGGGACGTCCAGGCCCTTTTAAGGCTTGAACCGATGCGTCGGTATTCACCGCCACAATCAGGCGATCTCCCAGTTTGGCGGCTTCATTCAGGTACGCCACATGGCCAGCATGTAAAATGTCAAAGCAGCCATTGGTCATCACCACTTTTTCACCGCGCCCTTTGGCGACTTTCACCGCCTCAATCAACTGCGCTTCTGTGGTGACACCAAACCCAGATTCGTGCGAGCCATGAATCGCTTCGGTCAACTCTATGGTAGATAAGGTAGAGGTACCGAGTTTACCGACCACTACACCAGCCGCCGCATTCGCCAGTGCGCAGGCCTCTTCGATGGGTTTGCCCGCTGCCAACGATGCCGCCAATACCGAAATCACAGTATCGCCGGCCCCGGTCACATCATAAACTTCTTTGGCCAGTGTCGGCAGATTCAGTGGGGCGACATCGGGACGAAGTAGCGTCATACCGTGTTCACTGCGGGTCACCAATAATGCACCCAACTGATATTTTTCAATCAGCGCAACGCCTTTTTCGACCAAGTCTTCATCACTGTCTACCCGTCCAGCAACCGCTTCAAACTCAGCCATATTTGGGGTTAATAAGCTGGCACCGCGATAGCGCTCAAAATCAGTACCTTTCGGATCCACCAAGGTGGTTACACCGGCTTGCTTGGCCGCCTGAATCAAGGGTTGGACTTGCGACAGTGCACCTTTTGCGTAATCGGACAAAATCATGGCCTGACATTGCGGTAAAGCCGCTTCGACTTTTGCCAACATAGGGGCCACATCCACGCCATCAAATCCCTCTTCAAAATCAAGACGGATCAGTTGCTGGTTGCGACTCATCACCCGCAACTTGGTAATCGTGGGGTAGGAATCGAGCGCGACAAAATCACACGCAACCTTGAGCGAGTGAAGTTTCTGCGTGAGCGCATCGGCTTGCTCATCCTTGCCTGTCAAACCAATGAGTTGGGTATGACCCCCTAACGCAGCGATGTTCATGGCAACGTTAGCTGCGCCACCGGGACGCTCTTCTGTTTGATTGATCTTCACTACAGGTACAGGTGCCTCAGGCGAAATTCGCCCCGTTGGGCCATACCAATAGCGATCAAGCATCACATCACCCACGACCAAGACTTGGGCTTGGCTGTAGTCAGGAAGGCTAAGTTTCATCTGGATCTCCGATACTGTCGTTACTGGGCGATAGTAGCACAGCCCCAATAAAAATGACCTATTGTCAGATGGCGCACCGTACAAAAAACACGCAAAAACATTTCGATACCGTCACAGTGAGGCAGGTTCGCGCACGATTGTGGCGGGACAGCTTTTTAATTTTGCTCTACAATAGCGCAAGCCTCTCGGCCCCTTCTGGTTTTGGTTTTCATGAGTCATTAACGCTATGAGCGATTTTTCAGCGCCCACTTTTCGGATTGGGTTTGTTCACCCTCGGTATTGGCATACTTGGCTTGGTGTCGGATTCATGTATCTGGCAAGTTGGCTTCCTTATCGCGTCCAGTTTTATTTGGGCCGCGGTCTGGGTCGACTTATGTATACGCTGATGAAACGCCGCGTTGGCATCGCCGATCGTAACCTTGCACTCTGCTTCCCAGAAATGACCCGCGCTGAGCGTGCCGCGATGGTCAAAGAGAACTTTGCTAACTCAGGGCTTGCCTTATTTGAAACCGGCATGGCATGGTTTTGGCCCAAATGGCGGATACAAAAGCATGTCACCATTGAAGGGTTAGACACCTTGCTTGAACTTGAGCAGCAAGGTAAGGGGGTTTTGCTGATCGCGGTCCATTCACTCAACCTAGAGATAGGTGGGCGTGGCCTCAGTGACCAAACACCTGGCGTTGGCGTCTATCGCCCTAATACTAACCCTGTCTATGACTGGTTCCAGTTTCGGGGCCGAATGAAACGTAACATTGGCGTGGATCGAAAAGACGTCAAATCTATGATCCGCTACCTCAAAGAGGGGCACCGGATGTGGTACGCCCCCGACCATGACTATGGCCGACGCCGCTCAACCTTTGCGCCGCTCTTTGCGGTCGAAAAAGCCTGTACCACCACAGGGACGAGCTTGCTCGCCACTGCCGGTCATGCAACCGTGGTGCCTTTTTCCGTGATACGCCAACGACGCAATGGGCAGTATCACGTTAAGATAGAGGCGCCAATCAAACACTTTCCTAAAGACGCCCATGAAGCCGCCGTGGTTACCAACCAAGCGGTTGAGCGTTTAATTCTTCGCGCCCCAGAGCAATACATGTGGCTACACCGACGTTTTAAAACACGCCCCGAAGGTGAGCCTTCGTTGTATTGAGTTAAAAAGGGCTGCTCGCGCGGCCCTTTTTGCTGCTATGGCAGACCTAACCACTGACGCCAAGCCTGTTCGACCACCTCTCTTTGCGTCACAAATTCGCTTTGAGGCACCACGCCTGATTCACCAGCAAGGTGGCTGCGATGAAGCGCATTACGCATACCGGTATACGCCTCTTTCAGTGCCAAAGCTTGTGATGTTGGCATCACCCCCGTCTCTCCGGCTTGTTCAAAAATACGCGCATTATCGCTGTAGCGCGTTAAGGCCGGATACTGCTGGCTATGGCTTAACACCAAATACTGCGCCAGAAACTCAATATCCGTAATCCCACCTTTATCTTGCTTAATCGCAAACACGGCTGGGTCATGTCGGTGCGCGTGCTGGCGCATCTTCTCTCGCATCGACGAGACCTGCTCACGCAGTGTCTCTGACTCTCTTGGGATGGTAAGAATACGCTGACGAACCTCAGAAAATGCTCGGCTTAAAGACGGATCGCCATAGATCATCCGCGCACGCACTAGCGCCTGATGCTCCCAAGTCCACGCTTCATTTTGCTGGTAATCCGCATAGGCTTCTAAGGTACTGACCAACATTCCTGAGGTGCCCGAGGGGCGCAGACGGGTATCAATTTCATATAACACCCCAGATGCCGTACGGGTTGAGAAAAGGTGCACAATGCGTTGCGCCAGTCGTAAATAAAACTGACGGCCATCGATCACCTTGCGGCCATCGGTTTCTATATGGCTTGGACAGTCATGCAAAAACACCACATCCAAATCGGAGTTATAACCTAATTCCCAACCGCCAACTTTGCCATAGCCGACCACGGCAAAGCCGCGCCCTTCACGGTCAGTTAAATGCGTGGGCTGACCATATTTTTCGGTCATTTGGTACCACGCTTGATTCACCACCGCTTCCACAATCGCTTCGGCTAAATAGGTTAAGTGGTCACTCACTCGCATCACCGGCAATACCCCCGCAATATCAGCAGCGGCAATTTTCAGTAACTGGGTCTGCTTGAATTGACGCACCGCTTCCATCTGCTGTTCCATATCTTCAACCGGGATCCGCGCCAGATAATCCCCAAGCTCACTCCGATACGCGTCGGGCGCTAACGGTTGATAGAGATGGGTTAAATCCAATAGCTCATCCAACAGCATGGGGTAACGGGCAAGCTTTTCTGCAACCAAGGGACTCGCGGCACATAAGCGTAGGACTTGGTCAATGGCGCTAGGGTGCTCGTCCAGAAGCTCAAGGTAGGTCGTGCGTGTCGCAATATTGACCAATAAGTGGGTAATGTGCGGCAGTACACGTTCAGGATGAGGCTGCGCCAGTAATTTACTGAGTAATACTGGCATAAGGCGGTTTAGCACATCCCGACCTCTCGGACCCAAGGTCCGCTTTGCCAGCTCTTGCTTAAAGCTCAACAATTGATCCGCGATGTTGGTCTCCGGCACGCCAAGATCGGCCAAGATCAAATTCGCATTATCAGGATCCCGCGCCATCGCCCACAAGTCATGATATTCGCTATCAACGTCGGCATCGCCTTCTTGCTCATCATCCCCAATCAAGCCAGAAAATACCTGATGGACCGCATGCATATGCTGGTGAATTTTAGCGACCAAGGATGGCCAATCCGATTCATTTAACGCCGCACACAGACGTGCTCGATCAAGCTCCGTCTCAGGAAGCGTTTGGGTTTGTTTATCGTCAATCGCTTGCAGCAGGTTTTCTACCCGACGCAAGTAAAGGTACGCGGCCTTCAACTGCGCCACATCGTTAGCGGGTAATAATTCCAGCTCATCCAGCGCCGCCAAGGTCTCTAACAAGCCCCGCTGACGCAAACTCGGCTCTCGGCCCCCGCGGATCAGCTGAAAAGATTGGGCAATAAACTCAATTTCGCGAATACCGCCGGCGCCTAATTTAATATTGTCCGTCAAGCCGCGTCGACGGACCTCACGCTGAATTAACTGCTTCATACGACGCAGGGCTTGAATGGCACTAAAGTCGATATAGCGACGAAAGACAAACGGGCGCAACATCTGACGCAAGCTTTGATAGCAATCGTATTGCTCTTTGCCCATCACCCGCGCTTTGATCATCGCATAACGTTCCCAATCTCGGCCTTGTTCTTGATAGTAATCTTCGAGCGCAGCAAAGCTCATGACCAAAGGACCACTATCGCCAAAGGGGCGCAAACGCATATCAACCCGATAGCAAAAGCCATCCACGGTCGGTTGGTCGAGCGCTTTAATCAAGCGTTGCCCTAATCGGGTAAAGAACTGCGCATTGGCGATACTGCGTCGCGCACCTTGCGTTTCGCCATTGTCGGGATAGGTAAAAATTAAATCGATATCTGAGGAAAAGTTCAGTTCACCGCCCCCCAGTTTTCCCATACCAAGGATCAACATGGGTTGCGCCTCGCCTTCCGCATTCATTGGCGTGCCCCACGACTGAATGCAATGCGCATAAAGCCATTGATAGGCAGCCAGTATTTGCGCCTCAGCCAATGCCGATAGATGCTGCAAACTTTGTTCTACTGACCAATTACCTTGGATATCTTGCCAAGCAATCCACACCAGCTCTTGTTGGCGCACCTGACGTAACACGCGATGGAACGCGGCTTCGTCGTCAACCGATTCAAGTGCTTGGGCTAATAAGGATGAGTACTGACTCGCGCGACATGGATCATCGCGATGTTGGTATAACCAGTCCAATAAACCGGCTTGCTGTAATAAGGCAGCTGCAATAAATTCACTGCATCCAAGCGCCCGCTCGAGTTGCTCGCGGGCACTATCTTGCCAGCGCGCCAATGCCTCTGCGCAGTGCGCTTCAAGCTGGGAGATATGATGATTGATGGTTGAGGCGAGCATATCAGGCAAAGCCATGGTGATTCCTTGTTGCGCTATCCTGCTTTGACATTAACAAAAAACGGCCCGCATGCGCAGCGGGCCGTTCCAGAGTGTGAAAAACGCGTCGATTAAATCTTGAATGCGCCAATTTTTTCATTAAGCGATTGGGCACTTTGCTCCACCATTTCTGCAGTTTCATGCAACTCGGTGACCACGGTCACAGAAGCTTGCACCAGCTCTTTCACGTTGGTGAGATTTTGGTTCATTTCACCCGCGACCGAAGCTTGCTGTTCAGACGACGAAGCAATTTGGAAATTCATATCATTGAGAGAACGGATCTGCGCCACGATTTGATCGAGTTCCCCGCCCGCTTGGCTGACCGAATCAACACTGCTATCAGCCTCACTCACACTACGCTCCATCAAGCTTACTGCTTGTTGTGCACTTTGCTGCAATTGGGTGATCATATCCTGAATTTCCACCGTCGCCTCTTGGGTATGTTGTGCCAACTTACGCACTTCATCGGCAACCACCGCAAATCCACGTCCGCTATCCCCAGCACGCGCCGCTTCTATTGCGGCATTGAGAGCCAGCAAATTGGTCTGCTCAGAAATCCCTTGAATAGTGACAACCACAGTGCCAATTTTTTCCACTTGCGATTCAACTTGGCTCACTACGTGTGATGACTGACTAATGTCACTCGACAGCTCGTTAATGGTGTTGATGGTCGTTCCCACATAGCGCTGACCACTCGCCGCCTGTTCATTCGACGCTTCAGTGGCTTTCGAGGCTTCACGCGTATGTTCAGCCACATTCTGCACCGTGGCACTCATCTCACTCATCGCTGAGGCAAGCTGATCGATTTCGGCAAACTGTTCCTGCGCAGATTCCTTGGTCTCCGCCATACTGATGGTCATAATCTCTGCTAATGACGACAACTCATCAGCGGCTTGACGCTGCGCATCAATCACATCCACCAGTTGTTGGCGAGACGTCTCAAGCTCACGCGCCAGATCACCAAATTCATCACGACTGTTCATCTCAATTGGCTCGCTTAAATCTCGCTGCGCCAAGGCCCGAATTCGATCGGTGAGGTAATTGATTTGCCGCAGCATAATATTGGAGCCACCCAGCAAAATGACCATAAAGGAGACAATCATCAGTGCCGTCTGCCAAGCTATTTGGATCATATAGTCGTGATAATACGACTGGGCTTCCGACGTTGGCTGCGAGGCAACAATCCACCAATCACTGCCGGCAACAGGCACCGCATAACCATGTCGTGCACCGTCATACACCGTATAGCTGAATGCGCTGGATTGATTGAGAAATAGGTCAGCCACGTCACTATCTTGGTGATCATCTGGCACGCGTAGCTCAGCGAATTGGGTCATTGAAGGGTGTGCCCACACCTGACGCTTTTTATCATTCACCAAGTACAAATAGGCACCTTCGTTAAACTCGGCATTCATACTCTCGACCGCTTCTCGCATCAGCCGCTCACCGTCAGGCTGCGCCATCAATGCTTTGGTCATGGCAGCGCCCGAGCGCGCCAATTCTTGTGTCTGTTTGAGGGTAAAATCCACCACGGATTGACGGAATGTTTGTGCATCCCATAATTGCTTACCCACCAACAACACGGTGCTAAATACCATCAAAATAACCAGCTTGGGAACTAAACGCAGATTGGTTACTGGTTTTTCCCATGCATAGAAGCTATGTTTCGCCATAATCCTGCACACTCCATGCCCACATCAATGCTGACTCGCGACCCTACGAGGCGGGCGATAATTATTCTCGACAATTCGTTATATCGGTAAATCCGGCGATGACTAAACCCTTGTTTACCTTATTTGTGATAATTGCCCACATCCATATTCAGTAATGATAAGTTAATCAGCACAACAGATGCCCCTGATACCTCACCGCGCGGTTATAACTAACCGAGTAGCCTAGCGTTTTGATGTAGATTGCGTTTCTTTTCGCTTGGAGAAGATCGTTATTCAATTTGCGATCGCACGCGCAGTACAAAAAAAGCAGCTCAAGGAGCTGCTTCAGACTGCTGACAAAGGTCTAGCTTTCGAGCTAGACCTTTGATCTAATAGGAGTGTCGCAATAGGGATGCTCCGGTATGCTTCAAGAACCTTCTCCACACCAATATGAACTTGAAATGGTGACGATGGAACAACTTGTTCCCAAAGACCATCT
>NZ_MUFO01000039.1:0-27412 GCF_001995345.1 Salinivibrio sp. IB872
CGTTAGTGGTGAGCTATCTAACGTTAGTGGTGAGCTATCTAAGAAAATGTGGCTTTAACATGGCGGATATAAGGCAAATACTGGCTTCTATCCGCCAATTTAGGCGTTGGTCGGTAACGACCACTCTCTAACAAAAAATATCGCGATCGCGGCCTACGGCCGCTTATCAAAAAGAACCCCGCCTAAAAAGGCGGGGTTCGTCAGCAATCTGACGCCACCTTGCGGTGGCGTTTGAAAGGAAAGGGCATTCACCTAGACTTTAAATTTTGACAGGTCTTGGTGCATGTCACGTGCTGCTTGCGCCATGCTTTCGCCTTGGTCCCCGGTTGCACTTGCTTGTTGGTGGATCTCGTAGGAGAGATCTTTCACCGCTTGGGTGTTCCGGTTGATATCGTCAGTCACCGCACGTTGCTCTTCTGCGGCGCTGGCAATTTGGATCGCCATTTCAGAAATCGTACTGATTGCTGTGGTGATCTGATTGAGTCGCTCGCTGGCCGCTTCTGCCCGCTCAACACTCGATGTCGCCATATTATTACTTTGCATCATGTCATCCACCGCACGTTGGGTGGTGTGCTGCAAGGTCTCAATCATGTTGCGAATTTCTTCGGTCGAGTCATGGGTGCGCTGGCTGAGCACTCGCACTTCATCGGCCACAACGGCAAATCCACGCCCTTGCTCACCCGCGCGTGCTGCTTCGATGGCGGCGTTCAATGCTAACAAATTGGTCTGTTCTGCGACACCTTGAATGGTCGCAATGATTTGGTTGATGCTCTGAGCATTTTCATCCAATTCACGAATGACATTGGTGGCCCGTTCTACTTGATCGGCCAATTGGGTGATCGCATTTCGGTTATCGCTTACCACACTTAACCCTTCTTGGCACGACTGTTCGGCTTGTTGGGCGGAGGTAGCGGTGTCTTCAGCGTGACTGGCCACTTCATTGGCGGTGGCGGACATCTCATGGATAGCGGTGGCAATCTGGTCAACATCATTTTGCTGCTTATCAACCAATTGGCTTGATTGCAGGGCATGCGTGCGACACTCTTCTGCGCTTTGCGACAGGGTCATGCTCTGATTAACCGCTTTACCGACCATTTGCTGAAGTTGGGCGAGAAAGGCGTTCATGTATTCGGCCAGTTCACCAATTTCGTCCTGACGAACAATATTAATGCGTTGGGTCAGATCGCCTTCACCCGCGGAAAGGGCATGGACGGCGCCGGTTAACTCGCTTAATGGCTTCAGGAGCTGTTTGATTAAGGCACCGGCAATAAAAGCGATCACGATAAAGAGGATCACGGAGGCGACCACCACAAAGGTGATTTGCTCCGATACGGAGGCATAGGCGTCGCTCTTATCTTCGACAATCCCCAAGGTCCAATCGGTATTCGGCACGTCAATGGCTGCGAGTAACTTGTCTTCACCCTTTAAATCAAAGGTCACCAGCTTTCCCTGACGACTGGCACTGTCTATAAACGCTGGCGTCAGTTCCGCATCGAGCTCGGTGAGAGGCTGTCGACTGAGTTCGGTATCACGGTAAGCCACAATACTGTTGCTGCCATCGACTAAAAACGCAAAGCCATTGCTGAGTTTAAGGTTTAGGACTTGATCGACAATATCGGTGACGGTCACGTCAGCGGCAATCACCCCTTGATAGCGGCCATTAAAGGATTTCGCTAAGCTGACCACCAGACTGCCATCAAAGTCTTGATAAGGCTCGGTAATAATCAGCTTGCTGCTTTGATTGGCGTTCTTATACCAAGGGCGAGTTCGAGGGTCGTAATCTGCAGGCCAATCCTCGCTTTTGTCGCCATATGCAATACGGCCATCACTGAACCCTGCATAGACAGACAAAAAGTGCCCAGCGCGCTTGGTGACGAGCAACTCACGGTCAACATTGGGTTGATTGGCAATCAAGGATTCATTGGCCAACAACATATCCGCACGGGTACTTAGCCAGCTATCGATGAACTGTGCAGTGGCATCGCCGACGTCTTGCATCTGTTTAGTGATGCTGCTGGTGGTTTCGTTTTGTAATTGTCGGACTGAAATGGTGGCAAGCACCGCACTGACCAAGGCGACGATCAAGGCGATGGCCACAATGATTTTCAGTTTTATGGTTGGTTTGGGCATAGACACATTTCCACATCTAAGAGATTAGACTGATTGTAAACGTGTCGTTTGCAGTAAAATCCGATCAGTTATGCAATTTGTGTCAGTGCGCAGTGAAAAGAGGTAGAGAGGTGTGGGATTTGTGATCTTACTGCCAGTGGATGGAGGAGGCAGCCTACGTGGATAGGCTGCCGTTTGGACTAGACTTTGAATTTGGACAAGTCGCCATGCATTTCTTGCGCGGCGTTGGCCATATATTCTCCTTGCTCACCGGTGTCGGTCGCTTTTTGATGGATCTCCAGTGACAAATCGCGCACGGCTTGGGTATTTCGGTTGATATCGTCGGTGACGGCCCGCTGTTCCTCTGCCGCACTGGCAATTTGTGCTGCCATTTCGGAAATATCTCCAATCGCACGGGTGATCTCGTTCAGTTTGTCACTGGCTGACGCAGCCCGTTCGACACTAGAGGTCGCCATTTCGTTACTTTGTGTCATACCATCTACCGCACGCTGTGTCGTACTTTGCAGCGTTTCAATCATGTTGCGGATCTCTTCGGTAGAGTCATGGGTACGCTGACTCAGCACGCGCACTTCATCGGCGACGACCGCAAAGCCTCGCCCTTGTTCACCGGCACGGGCGGCCTCAATCGCGGCGTTCAAGGCCAATAAGTTGGTTTGCTCGGCGATATCTTGAATGGTGGAGATAATTTGATTGATGCTTTGTGAGTTGGTGTCTAATTCGCGAATCACGTTGGTGGCTTGATCAACGTGTTCAGCCAGCTGGGTGATCGCCTTACGGTTATCTTCCACCACGGAGAGCCCATCACGGCAGGCACTTTCTGCATCTTGCGCGGAGCGTGCCGTCAGCTCGGCATGGCTAGCGACTTCATTCGCTGTAGTGGACATTTCGTGAATGGCGGTGGCAATTTGATCCACATCGCCTTGCTGCTGACCGACTAAGCCGCTTGATTGGTGCGCCAGTTCTCGACATTGCTCAGCACGCTCTGAAAGCGCCACACTTTGCGAGACGCTACGACCAATCATGGATTGCAGTTGTTCTAGAAAGGCGTTGACGTGGCCAGCCAGTTCACCAATCTCATCATGACGCACAATATCGAGGCGTTGAGTGAGATCACCGCTCCCTTTCGATAGTGAGCTGACCGCGTGCGTCAATTGGGTTAGCGGCGCCAACATGCGATGGATAAGCGCACCGGCAATCAGGGCAATGATGACAAACAGAATCACAGACGTGATGAGGGTCGAAATAATTTGTTCAGACACGGATGCAAAGGCAAGTTCCCTGTCTTGCACCACCCCTAAACTCCAGTTGGCCCCTTCGACATGAGTGACGGCGACCAGTTTTTCGCGACCATCACCATCAAAATCGATGGTCTGTAGTACATCGCTACTGCGCGCCTGTTGGATAAAAGCAGGCGTGAGTTCATCATCAACTTGGGTGAGAGGTTTATTACTGAGCGCTGTGTCACGGTAGGCGACAACGTTATTGTTGCTGTCTACGAGAAACGCGAAACCGTTATTCGGCATTTTGACGTTGAGCACTTCTTCAACAATGGCATTGACCGATAGATCGGCCGCTATCACACCTTGGTAACGGTCGTTAAAGGCTTTGGCAAAGCTGATGACCATCCCTGCGCCATTGGCATCCACATAGGGTGGTGTAATGATTAAGCCGTCCGCTGCGCTCGCTTGCTTATACCACGGGCGAGTCCGAGGGTCATAGTTAGCCGGCCAAGTTTCGGTTTTATCCCGAACGCTACCGAACCGTCAGAGAAACCGGCGTAAACGGTTAGGAAGTTGCCCTGCCGTTTGGTCAAGAGCAGTTCGCGATCCACATTGGGTTGGCTGGCAATGAGCGGCACATTGGCCAGTAGCATTTTACTGCGAATATCCAGCCATTCATCAATAAAGTTACTGGTGGATAAGGCGATATCGCGCATTTGAGCGGTGACATTTTGTTGTGTCTCGTCTTTTAGCTGGGTTACGGAAAACCAAGCTTGAACCGCACTAACTAAGGCCACGACCAAAGCAACAGCAAGTAATATTTTGGTCTTAATGGCGAATTTCATGAAACGTCCCTCGTACTACCACGTTTATGACTCTTTTATTGAGTATTTGCTTAATTGTAGAAAGCTTGAGTCAGGGGTGATAATAAATTTATAAAAAAATCCTTGTGCAAAGCGGCACTAGTGGCCGCTAACATGCACATTGTTCTAGTTATCATATTTTTAACACTGACAAAACAGAGGGCTGTTTGTTTTGGGGGCAACACAAACAACTCTTGCTGATATTGAGGTGTTACGCCTATGTTAGCGCGAGGACGGCTGCATAGACCAAGCCTAAGCCACTGATCCCAAGAATCGTGCCGACTTTGACCAAATCACGGCTGTCGATGAAGCCAGTGGAATACGCTAAAGAGTTAGGTGGGGTAGATACCGGTAGAATCATCCCTAATGAAGCGGAGAAAGCCACCACGACGAGCAATCCTTGCATGCCACCCACATTCACCAGTGATGGCATAGAAGCGGCGATGGCCGCTGCGATAGGCATCAATAAGTTGGCCGTCGCGGTATTCGACATAAAGTTTGCCATGAGCCAACAAATAATGGAGAGGGTGACCAATACTGTCATGGCCGTTAATACGCTGTAGTCCACGGCATGCGCTAATGCGGCAGCAAGGCCGGTTTCGTCTAGCGCAATGCCCATCGCAATCCCGCCGGCGACGAGCCAAAGGACATCCCAATTAATCAGTTTTAACTCGGCCTTGCCCATGATCCCTGTCAGGGTGAACAACGCGAGCGGGATCACCGCGACCACATAGGTATTCATGCCATGTAGGCTGGTGGTTAGCCACAGCGCAATGGTCAGCGCAAAGGTGGCATAGACGGTGTACGCTTGCCAGCCTCGTAGAAATTTGCCTTCCAGTGCCAGTGTGATTTCGGTTTGTGGACTGCGGAATAAGCGCTGTAGTAACCACCATGCAAACGCCAACTGGATCACCACAAAGGGTAGACCCATTTGCATCCATCCCAGAAATGAGATGCTGTATTCGCCGGTGAGATATTGTAGCGCAATGGCGTTGGGCGGCGTTCCGATTGGCGTTGCGATCCCACCGGTATTGGCGGCCACCGGAATACACAAAACCAAGGCTTTAATCGCAGGATCGCCTTTCGGGAGTACACTCAAAATCGGTGCCAGTAGCGCCAGCATCATCACCGTGGTGGCGGTATTGGACATGAACATCGAGAACACCGCGGTGATAAGCATCAAACCCAGCATGATAAATTTGGGATGCTTGCCAAAGGGTTTAAGTAATACGCGGGCAAGGTTGATATCTAACTCATATTTGGAAGCAGCAATAGCCAGCGAGAATCCGCCCATAAACAGAATAATGATGGGGGAAGAAAAGGCGCTGAGAATATCGGTATAAGGGATCAATTCGCCTCGCGGATGATGCGCAGTTTCGCCGCGAAACCAGTGTAAGCCTTTATCGGAGATCATCACCAATTGCAGGGTAATGATCAGCAAAGAGGTTGAAAATACTGGCACAGGTTCAAGAACCCACAGCAAGGCCGCCATCAGGAAGATCGCCAATAAACGGTGTTGAATCAAAGTGAGGTTGGCGATAGGTAACCAGTCGGTTGGGAGTAGGAGCAGCAACAATGGCAGCCCGAGCGAGACAAGTAACTTAGTAAAACGAGCATTGACCACAAATACGCCTCATAAGGGTTGATGTTGTGAGTGCGGGCTGACCATGCGCCAGCACGCCGATGCATCACAGGTGTATTGATGGGATCAATGATACGGATTTAAGAAGGAATTAACGGGAAAAATCTCCGAATTTGGCGACAAAAAAGGGGCATAAATGCCCCTTATCTCACAATTTTCAGCTGTTATGCCTGACGGTGCGCGTAAGGCTGTCCCATTTGTGTTGGGGTGCCGGGGGCGACGTCATCGTGAAAACGGATTGCTCCTGCTGGGAACAGGTTAATCACGGTTGAGCCGAGTTTAAATAGACCCATTTCATCACCCTGAGCAAAGCGGATAGCTTGTTCGCCTTCTGTCGGGTATTCCCAACGGCGAATGCTGCCACCGGTTGGCGGAGTGACTGTACCCGCCCATGTGGTGGCAATACTGCCTACAATGGTTGCGCCCACCAAAACTTGCACCATAGGCCCAAATTCAGTCTCAAATACGCACACTACACGCTCGTTACGGGCAAACAAGTTCGGCACGTTCTCTGCCGTTAGTGGATTGACGGAAAACAAATCGCCGGGGATGTAGACCATTTCACGCAACACGGCATCACATGGCATGTGCACACGGTGATAGTCACGCGGTGACAAGTAAAGGGTGGCAAAGTGACCCTCTTTAAACTGGTCGGCAAGGGCGTGATCGCCACCGACGAGTTCAGTGACATCAAACGAGTGGCCTTTGGCTTGGATAATACGTCCTTGCTCAATCAATCCGGCTTGACTGACGCACGCATCGGCGGGATAGACCAACGTCTCTGTATCGCCATCAATGGGGCGTAACGCGGGCTTGAGCTCTCGCACGAAAAAGTCGTTAAAGGTGCGATAGTAGGCAGGATCACTGACTTTGGCCTCACTCATATCGACCTGATATTGCTTGATAAACCATTTGATCACAGCAGTGGTCAACCATCCACCTTTAAGGCTGGCTAGTTTCCCCATCATTCGGGTAAGGGCATGTTTCGGCGCTATATATTGCAGGCCGACTTTCAAATCGTCTCGCACGGTTATGTCCTGAATGGTTAAAGAGTGTTTACACGCCTTGCAGCGGCTAAGCCGCGCAGTGTAGCCAATCCGATGACGAAGTGACAGAGGCGCGTTGTTGGATCAGTTTTGCTTGTTACGTGAAAACTGACGGTTGTCTTTGGCTTCTTTCATGCTCTCGATAATGCGGTGATAGCTATCAAACCGCTCGACGCTGATATGGCCATCTTCCACGGCTTGTCTCAACAAGCAACCTGGATCATCGCCGTGCTTACAATCACGGAATTTACAGCCACCCAGATAGTCACGAAATTCGACAAAGCCTTGTGCGATTTGTTCCGGCTCTAAATGCCACAAACCAAATTCTCGTACGCCAGGGGAGTCAATAAGATCGCCCCCTTGGTCAAAATGATACAAACGCGCGGCGGTGGTGGTATGTTGGCCCAACCCTGAGTTTTCAGAGACGTCTCCAATTTGCGCATCCACATCCGGCAGTAGCGTATTGACCAAGCTTGATTTTCCCACGCCGGATTGGCCGACAAAGACACTCACATGTTGATCGAGATGGCGTTCTAGCGCCTCCATCCCTTCGCCAGTATCGGCACTCACCAACACGATGGGATAGCCAATATCGCGATAGATGTCGAGTAATTCGTCCACCATTTCACGCCCCTCGCTATCTAGCAAATCGACCTTGTTGATGACGATCAGAGGACGAATATTCAAGACTTCGCAGGCAATCAAATAACGATCAACAATATTCAGTGATAACTCGGGCAAAATCGCGGCCACGATGATCACTTGATCGATGTTAGCGGCAACGGGTTTTACGCCATCATAGTAGTCGGGACGAGTCAGAACCGATTGGCGTTCATGCACTGCCTCGACAACGCCGGCAATGCCATGCAGGGTTTCTTTTCCCGGACGCCAAACCACACGGTCGCCAGTTACCAAGCTTTGCACGGTACGACGCAGATTGCAGCGATGGATGATCCAAGTTTGCGGATCCTCGATATCAGCGTGTTGGCCAAATCGCGTGATCACACGTCCCTCGCGTGCATTTTCTAGCAGCGCGTCATCCCATTGCACATCATTATCTTGCTGTTTGATCCGACGTTGTTGGTTGGATCGCACGCGCCGTAGTTGGCCTTTGGTAAGCTTTTTCTTTTTTGCCACGATGACTCTTATCGGTTAAGTTGGCTTTCATATCAAGCACAGTATGATACATGGTTTACGCATAAAAAAGGCAAGTTCAATGGCGTTCAGTGAAAACAATTTAATCTGGATTGATCTGGAAATGACTGGATTAGATCCTGACACCCACAAGATCATTGAGATCGCGACAATTGTCACCGATGCACAGCTCAATGTGTTGGCAGAAGGGCCGGTATTAGCGATTTCTCAGCCACAAAGCGAACTGGACAAAATGGATGACTGGTGTACCCGCACCCATACTCAATCGGGATTGGTGGCGCGCGTCGAGCAAAGCACCATTAGTGAGCAAGATGCCATCGATCAAACCCTCGCCTTTTTATCACAGTGGGTACCAGAAGGCGCTTCACCGATTTGTGGTAACAGCGTGGGGCAAGATCGACGCTTTCTGTCTCGTCACATGCCAGCACTAGAGCGCTATTTCCACTATCGCACCGTGGATGTCAGTACCTTGAAGGAATTAGTCCGACGCTGGAAGCCTGAGATATTGAATGACTTTTCGAAGCAGGGAACGCACTTAGCGCTTGACGATATCCGTGAATCAATTGCAGAATTGCAGTTCTATCGCGAAAGGATCCTGACGATCTGATTTTATTTTCATCGATCTGGTGTTCTTTTGAGCGATCAAAAGAAAAAACCAAAATTTTGCTCGTCAGCACTTGCAACCCGGTTTTTTCTTCGTATAATTCGCAGCCCTAACGACGTGAAACGTCTGTTGAAAGCGACATTAGCTCAGCTGGTAGAGCGCAACCTTGCCAAGGTTGAGGTCACGAGTTCGAACCTCGTATGTCGCTCCAAATTAATGTTCGATCTGATGTGGATCAGGTCGATCTAAGCGACACTAGCTCAGCTGGTAGAGCGCAACCTTGCCAAGGTTGAGGTCACGAGTTCGAACCTCGTGTGTCGCTCCAATTTAAAATTCGATGTAACGCATCGGCAATGCGACATTAGCTCAGCTGGTAGAGCGCAACCTTGCCAAGGTTGAGGTCACGAGTTCGAACCTCGTATGTCGCTCCAAATTACAACTCGGTATAAGCGACACTAGCTCAGCTGGTAGAGCGCAACCTTGCCAAGGTTGAGGTCACGAGTTCGAACCTCGTGTGTCGCTCCAATCACTTGGTTAAACACCAGTGCAACGTTTTTTTATAACGTTCTCTTTAATGCTGTGAAGCATCATTCCTGATTTTTCGCTAACTTTTTCGTCAAACCTTTCTCAAGGCGGCGTGATAGCGCGGTTTCGTCAGTTATTGCACAGAGTTATCCACATATCTATGCTTGTGGATAAACTGGTTGATGAATTCTTGCCGGCGAGAGGGGGTGGTGAGATATTGATCAAGTGCCTTGTGTTTGTAGTACGGTGCTAATCGACACATTTAAAGCGCAAAACCTTGATTTTAAGTGGTTTTTTATCTTTTTCTTCCAGTTTACTTAACGCTTTTCCACAATCTTATTCACTTCCGTGATCTTGCTCGCTTAATGCACCATCAATGTGTTTAACTATCAAGAAGTGCACCAAAACGGCGCTTACTTATGGACTTTTCCACATTGTGTGAATAGCGTCATCTTTCCGTGATAAGCCGCCGGTTAGGCGTCTCTAGGCAGGCCTTTTTCGATAATGCGCACCAGCCGTTTGGTGCCAGTGGGTAAAAGCTGCACATTTATTTGTAGTCGCTTTTTCTCTTGTTCGCCAAGTGCCCACTGAATATGTTCATCGACTAAGGCATCTTCACCGAGTCGTGCAGACAGGCTGTTGACGATATCTTCATCATAGGGGGCATTCCCCATCGCGATCGCGAGGTTACGCCGCCATTTACGTATGCCAATCCGTCGAATCGCTGATCCTTGGGTCAGGGATAAAAACGTGTCTTCATCCCAGTTAAAAAGGGTCGTGAGTGGCTGCTGCTCAAGGCTTGGGCGGCAATAAAAATCGGCCTCTAGGGTTAATTCTGCATCGCGGTTAAATGGACACACCAGTTGGCAGTCATCGCAGCCATAAATACGGTTACCGATAGCATGACGAAACTCGAGTGGGATCACGCCATCGTACTCAATCGTGAGATAAGAGATGCAGCGACGTGCATCGACCACGCCTTCGGCGACGATCGCTTGGGTTGGGCAGCTGGTCATACAGGCTACACATTTACCGCACTGGTTTTCGACCGGAGTATCGACCGGCAAAGGAAGATCGACCAATAACTCGCCGAGAAAGAACCAAGACCCTGTCTCTTTGTTGAGGATCAGCGAGTGCTTGCCTGTCCAGCCTAGGCCGGCTTTTTCCGCGAGCGGGCGTTCTAAAACAGGGGCAGAGTCGACAAAAGGACGATATCCGTATGGGCCTACTTCAGCCTCAATCTGCTGGCCCAACTTTTTGAGGCGGTTTCGGATCAGTTTGTGATAATCCCGCCCCAACGAATAGCGACTCACATACCCCAGCGTTGGATTGGCTAATGTGGTGGCAAAGCCCGCGTTAGGCGGCAAGTAGTTCATCCTTACACTGATCACGCGTACGGTGCCGGGCACCAACTCTTGTGGACGCGCGCGCATCATGCCGTGACGCGCCATCCAATCCATCTCACCGTGATATCCCAGATCTAACCAACGCTGCAGTTGCGCTTCATGTTGCGTAAGATCAACATCCGTGATCCCCACATGCTGGAAGCCTAGCGCTTGTCCCCATTGCTTGATACGTTGGGCTAATTGGTTGAAATCAATTGAAGCATCGGGCGTGGGGTGCGACATAGCGAGAAATCCTGGGCCGTGAAGTGGTGCAAGCACAATGAATGGAGGCATTCGATGGCAGCAAGTTTACCACAGAGTTTTTATCGTGCAGAGCAAGTCCGTGAAGGTGAGATTGCCGTGGCGAAGGCCCTTGAGATCCCGATGTACCAGTTAATGCTCCGCGCCGGACAAGCCGTTTTTGACACGTTAGCGCAGCGTTATCCGAATGCCGCACGGATATTGATTGTGTGTGGGGTGGGCAATAATGCGGGCGATGGTTATGTGATTGCTCGGCTGGCTAAGTCGTCGGGATTGAACGTTACCGTGTGGGCGTTAGGCGATCCAGAGCGGCTGACCGGGGATGCGGCCACTGCGTTTCAGGAGTGGCGGGATTGCGGGGGCACCAATGTCTCCAGCGCACCGACCATGCAACAATTTGATGTGATTGTGGATGCGATCCTCGGCACAGGTCTCTCTCGTGCGGTGACGGGGGATTATGCCGAAGCGATCTCGCGCATCAATCAAAGCCAAGTGCCTGTGATTGCCGTCGATATTCCCTCGGGGCTGTGCGCAGACAGTGGCTGTGTCAAAGGGTGTGCAATCAATGCGACCATTACGGTGACGCTGATCGCGCTAAAACAAGGGTTAGTGACCGGTAAAGCGATGTCACACCGAGGCGAGCTCGTTTTTGCAGGGTTGAATGTTGCCACCGCCTTTGGTCGTCAGACACAAGCTGCCGGCTGGCTGATGAGTGATGATCTTTGCCAACGGTATCTTCCCAAACGTGATCGCACTGCGCACAAAGGCCAGTTCGGTCGGGTGCTTTGTTTGGGCGGCGATCATGGTATGGCCGGTGCGGTGACGTTGTCAGCACAGGCAGCATTGCGGACGGGAGCGGGGTTAGTCAAAGTCGTGACCCAAGCGGATCACACTCTGATGTTGGTGACACGTCAACCCGAATTAATGACCCAAGGTTGGGCTCCTGGGCAGTCACTGAGTGAGGCACTGGAATGGGCGACAAACTTGGTGATTGGCCCGGGGCTTGGCAGCAGTGCGTGGTCTGACGCGCTGTGGAAAATCGCGGTTGGAGCGCGTGGTACTAAAGTGATTGATGCCGATGGACTCAATAAACTCGCCCGCCATCCGCAACAGCGAGACGACTGGGTATTAACCCCCCACCCGGGAGAAGCTGCGCGTTTATTGGGCTGTGAAGTGGCGGATGTGGAACTCGATCGCTTCGCCGCCGTCAAAGCTATCCAGACACGCTACGGCGGGGTAGTAGTACTTAAAGGCGCAGGCACGATCGTATATGATGGCACAGATTATGCTGTAGCCAATGTGGGGAATCCGGGCATGGCATCTGGCGGCATGGGCGATGTGTTATCTGGCGTTATTGGTAGCTTTATCGCTCAAGGCGTTGATTTATTTCATGCAGCGGCCATGGGCTGCTATCTTCATGGTAAAGCCGGTGACCAAGCGGCACTTGCCGGTGAACGTGGTTTGCTTGCCAGTGATTTATTACCCGAGTTACAGCGATTGATCGATTAATAAAGCCAACAGACGAGACGCAGTAGTAGCATGACCCAAACTTTTCATACCCAGTTGGCAGACGCCGACAGTACTGTTGCCCTTGGGGCAGCGTTGGCCCGTGCTTGTACGCAAAGCACAACCTGTTATTTACATGGCGATCTGGGCGCAGGAAAAACGACGTTTTGTCGCGGATTTGTTCAAGCAATGGGTCATACGGGTAACGTCAAAAGTCCGACGTATACCTTGGTCGAGCCTTACCAGCTCCCGCCTTGGCAGGTTTATCACTTTGACCTGTACCGCTTGGCAGACCCAGAAGAGTTGGAATTTATGGGGATTCGGGATTATTTCAATGAACAGGCACTGTGCCTGATTGAATGGCCGGAAAAAGGGCTGGGCTGGTTACCTCATGCTGATCTTGATATCACTTTGCAGTATGACGGCGAGCAACGCACGGTGGCGCTGACCGCAAACACCGAAGTCGGTGTGTCGGTTATCAATCGCTTAGAATGGGATGACTAGCATGATGTGGCAGCGGCTATGCACCTTGATGATCGCGGGTCTGTTCAGCGTAACAGGCTGGGCCAATCAGATTGAAAATATTCGCGTTTGGCCTGCGCCTAATGAAACACGGGTCGTGGTCGATTTAGCGGATACGCCAGACTTTAGTTACTTTTCACTGACTCGACCTGACCGTTTGGTCATTGATTTAAAGCAGAGCTCACTGGCGACCTCGCTCCCAAAGCCGGTCAAGGGCAGCGATATACTGACTAAAATTCGCAAAAGTAGCCCGCCTGCCAAGTCCACCTATCGATTGGTGTTTGAGTTAAAAGACGCGGCCAAGCCGCACATCTTCGCTTTGGCCCCGGGCGGCGAGTATGGCCACCGCTTGGTGGTGGATTTGCCTCATCCTGCTAAAGTCGATAAGAATAAACCCGACTTGAGTGCCGCGGAAAAGAAGCGTCGAGAAACGGTGGCCGCGTTGCCGTTTGGTACCGATGACATCGTCGTGGCGATCGATGCCGGTCATGGWGGCAACGACCCGGGCGCGGTTGGCCCGACACGAAAATTTGAAAAATACGTCACGCTGGCGATCGCCAAGCAAACCGCCGCCCGCATTAATGCGGTACCCGGGATGCGAGCGGTACTCACGCGCACCGGTGATTACTTTGTCGATTTGAATCGACGCTCAGAGATTGCTCGCCAGCACAAAGCCCACTTATTGGTTTCGATTCATGCCGATGGTTTCCACAAGCCTCAACCACGAGGGGCGTCGGTATGGGTGTTATCTCGTCGCCGCGCGAACAGTGAAATTGGTCGCTGGATTGAAAGGCACGAAGAGCAGTCCAATCTATTGGGTGGTGGGTCCTTATTGGCACAAAACAACGAAGATGAATACCTCAGTCGCGCGGTGCTGGATTTACAGTTCAGCAACTCGCAAAAAGAAGGCTATAACGTGGCGACCCGGGTGCTTAAAGAGTTGGGGAAAGTCACCAAGCTGCATAAATCGAGCCCTGAGCACGCCAGTTTGGCTGTCCTCAAATCGCCTGATATTCCCTCTTTGCTGATTGAAACTGGGTTTATCTCTAACCCACAAGAAGAGCGACTCCTATTCCAACGGGATCACCAGCGCCGGCTTGCCGATGCGGTCTATCACGGGATCCGTAATTATTTTGAACATTTCCCGCCCGATGGCACCTTATTCGCTGCCCGTAAAAATGGGGTAAAACATACTGTCACGGCGGGGCAGTCGTTGTCTTTGATCGCCAATAAATACCAAAGCTCGGTCGCGGCGATTAAATCAGCCAATGGGCTAAGCTCCAACACGTTGCGGGTCGGGCAAGTGCTGTCTATCCCTAATGTCGATGTCGCTAAACTCGCCGGTAAGGGGGATAACGCTGTCTCTTCGACGCGTACGGTTACCCATACCGTGAGCCGCGGCGAGTTTCTGGGCAAGATTGCCGAGCACTATCAGGTGTCGGTCAGTACCATTCGCCGAGCCAATAGTCTGAAATCGGATACGCTTTGGGTTGGGCAAAAACTGTCGATTCCCGGTGCCACGACGCCGGATCGCAAGCACAAAGTCAAACGTGGCGAGTACTTAGGAAAAATCGCCGCCAATTATGGCGTGACCATTGAAAGCTTGCGGCAAGCTAATTCGCTGCGCTCTGACACCTTGGCGGTGGGGCAGACGTTAATCATTCCGGGAAGTTGATATGGCCATTCAGATTTTACCGGCTCGCTTGGCCAACCAAATCGCCGCGGGCGAAGTGGTCGAAAGGCCAGCGTCTGTGGTCAAAGAGTTGGTCGAGAACAGTATTGATGCGGGCGCGACCCGTATCGATATCGATATTGAAAAAGGCGGCAGTAAGCTGATCCGTGTGCGTGATAACGGCAGCGGAATTAGTAAAGCAGACTTACAGTTGGCGTTGAGCCGGCATGCCACCTCAAAAATCCACACCTTGGATGATCTCGAAGCGATCATGAGTTTAGGCTTTCGCGGCGAGGCGCTGGCGAGTATCAGCTCCGTTTCTCGCCTGACCATTACCTCGCGTCCTGCCGAACAGCAAGAAGCGTGGTCAGCATATGCCGAAGGCCGTGATATGGCCGTGAGTGTTAAGCCTGCGGCGCATCCTGTGGGGTGTACCGTGGAAGTGGTGGACTTGTTTTTCAATACACCCGCACGACGTAAGTTTTTACGTACCGAGAAAACGGAATTTGGCCATATTGATGAGCTGTTGCGCCGTATCGCACTGAGCCGTTTCGATATCACTATCAACTTGCGTCACAACGGCACGCCAGTGCGTCAGTATCGGCGAGTGCCTGAACAGGGCGATCCGGTGCGTCGTCTCAAAGCGGTATGTGGGCAAAAGTTTGTTGACCATGCGTTGCGCGTGGAGCTGACCCATCATGATATGACGCTTCGGGGATGGATTTGTACGCCAGAAGGTGCGCGTCAGCAAAATGATATGCAGCACTGCTTTGTCAATCAGCGGATGATGAAAGACAAGCTTATTAACCATGCGATTCGTCAAGGCTATGAGCAAAGCCTTGCCCCTGACCAATATGCGGCGTTTGTTCTTTACATTGATGTGGATCCGCACCAAGTGGATGTGAATGTACACCCCGCGAAGCATGAAGTGCGATTCCATCAAGCCCGCTTGGTGCATGACTTTATTTTCCAAGCTATTTTTGATGCGTTACAGCAGGCCAGTTCTCCCGTCTTAGAGGGGGTGGACAATGAAACCGGTGAGGTCCGCGAACAGGCTAGCTATCAGACACGGGCATCTGCGGTGGCCAGTGACTACCAAACCGCGGTGAACCGTTTTCCGGATTATCCCGGCCAGCGCAAGGAGCCGGTCCGCGAGCGTGGGCAATCAGGCGAATGGTCGGGGAATCGCGCGTTTTCCTCGCAACCCGCGCCACCATCTAAAAAGGCGACAGAAGCGTATCAGGCACTGATGACGCCTTACGCGTCAGAACAAAAGCCGCATACGCAGACTGCCACACTCTCAGAAACATCAGCCCCAGCTGCGTCTGAGACTGTGCCAACGGTAGAGGCGACGGTCGCCGATGCCAGCGATCGGCCCGCTAGCGCGGAAACTGGGTTAGGCAAAGTGCTTGCCGTGACTCACGGTCACTATGTGCTGATCGCGCGCGGCGATGCGTTGTGGTTGGCGGATTATCAAGCCTTGCAGACCTGGCGTCAGCAGGGAGCGTTGCGACCCGCCCTTGATGAAGGGTTAGTGGCACAGCCGCTATTGATCCCGCAACGGATGTCGGCGTCGCCTCAAGAATGTGAGGCGGTTGAGCACTATCAAATCTTATTAGGGCGCTTTGGGATCCATATAAAGGTAAAAGGACAACAGTTGATGGTCATGACAGTATGTCAGCCACTGCGCCAGTCCAACCTCCAAGCTTTTATTCCCGACTTGTTGGCATTTTTATTGTCATTAACCCCAGATCAACCCCATGAAGATCACAGCTCAAGCATGTGGAGTTGGCTGGCAAAGCAGTTGACAGTAGCATCGGATCACGTCAGCCTTGCGCAAGCGGTACAGACCGTTTCGGAAATTGAACAATATTGGCAGGGCGAGGCGTTACAGCATGGCTATCAGCGCGTGTTTAAACGTCTTGACTTGACCACAGCGATAGAAGCATTACAGCATGACTAATCCGTTGCCCAAGGCCATTTTTCTGATGGGGCCGACTGCCTCCGGAAAAACGGATCTGGCTATAGCGTTACGTAAAACATTGCCGGTGGAAATTATTAGTGTGGATTCGGCATTGATTTACCGCGGCATGGACATTGGTACTGCCAAACCAACGGCTGATGAATTGGCTCAGGCCCCGCATCGCCTAATTGATATTCGCGATCCGTCGCAAGCCTATTCGGCGGCCGACTTTCGTGACGATGCGCTCACCGCGATGGCAGAGATTGTTGCCCAAGGCAAAATCCCGCTGCTGGTGGGGGGCACAATGTTGTACTTTAAAGCGTTGCTTGAGGGATTATCACCGCTACCCAGTGCGGATCCTGAGGTGCGCGACGCGATAGAAAAAGAGGCGCAGCAGCACGGTTGGGAGGCATTGCATCAGCAGTTATGCCATATTGATCCTGTTGCGGGCGCGCGGATCCATCCCAATGATCCGCAGCGCATCATGCGTGCGTTAGAAGTATTCCGGGTTTCCGGACACACATTAACGGCGCTAACGGAGAAAAAAGGTGATCCTTTGCCGTATCAGGTTCACCAGTTCGCAATCACTCCTCAGGATCGAGGAGAGTTGCATCGCCGCATCGAACTTCGCTTTGCCAAGATGGTAGAGGCAGGGTTTGAACAGGAGGTACGCACGCTTTACGAAAGAGGTGATCTGCATCCGGATTTGCCGTCGATTCGTTGCGTGGGGTATCGCCAGATGTGGGATTATTTGGCCGGACGTTGCACCCATGAAGAAGCCGTTTATCGTGGGATTTGCGCGACGCGCCAGTTGGCCAAACGTCAGATTACTTGGCTTCGCGGCTGGGAAAATGTGACTTGGCTTGATAGTGACTCGCCGTCACTATCTTTACAAACGGTGACAAAAGCGTTGGCGGCAGAGACAGAGACTTAATGTATACTGTCCCTGACAAGGACGCTGCTTAACCGCTTAGATTGACTACAATTACAAACAAATAAGGAAAAGAAATAATGGCTAAGGGGCAATCATTACAAGACCCATTCTTAAATGCGCTACGTCGTGAGCGTATTCCCGTTTCCATTTACTTGGTGAATGGCATTAAGTTGCAAGGCCAGATTGAATCGTTTGATCAATTCGTGATTCTGCTGAAAAACACGGTTAACCAGATGGTGTATAAGCACGCGATCTCAACCGTCGTGCCTGCACGTCCAGTCAGCCACCATAACAATAACCAGGGTTCTGCCGAGCGTTCACACGGTGATCGTCAGCAGGATAAACCTGAGGAGTGAGCATTCATTTGCTAAGGAGCTGTTTGCTTGTTTGACCGTTACGAGGCCGGTGAACAGGCTGTACTCGTTCATATCAATTTTACCCATGATGGCGAGTGGGACGATCTCAGCGAGTTTCAAATGCTGGTGTCGTCCTCGGGTGTCGATGCCTTGCAAGTTGTTGTCGGCAGCCGTCAGTCACCACATCCCAAGTATTTTGTCGGTGAGGGTAAGGCGCAAGAAGTCGCTGACACCGTACGCCAAGTCGGTGCCGATGTCGTGATCTTCAATCACGCATTATCACCGGCGCAAGAGCGTAACTTGGAACAATTGTTTAAGTGTCGGGTATTAGACCGAACCGGCTTGATCCTCGACATCTTTGCCCAACGTGCACGCACCCATGAGGGTAAGTTGCAGGTAGAGCTGGCCCAGCTACGCCACCTGTCAACGCGTTTGGTGCGAGGCTGGACTCACCTTGAGCGGCAAAAAGGTGGGATTGGTTTGCGCGGGCCGGGTGAAACCCAGTTGGAAACTGACCGTCGATTATTGCGAGATCGGGTAAAAGCGATTCTTCGTCGGTTGGAAAAAGTTGCCAAGCAGCGAGAGCAGGGGCGTCGTGCGCGAGCGCGCGCGGAAGTGCCCACTATCTCACTCGTAGGCTATACCAACGCTGGGAAATCAACGTTATTTAACCGCATCACTGAAGCGGGTGTGTATGCCGCGGATCAGTTGTTTGCCACCCTCGATCCGACCTTACGCCGGATTGAAGTGGAGGATGTTGGTCCCTCAATTCTTGCCGACACGGTGGGCTTTATTCGCCACCTGCCGCATGACTTGGTGGCTGCATTTAAAGCAACCTTGCAAGAAACCCAAGAAGCGGACTTGCTGCTGCACGTGGTCGATGCCAGTGATGACAGGTACCGTGACAATATGGAAGCGGTCAACAGCGTGCTAGAAGAAATTGACGCCGCTGATGTGCCTCGTCTGATTGTCATGAATAAAATCGATAGTCTAGAACGCGCTGAACCTCGTATTGAACGAGACGACGAGGGGATCCCACAAGCGGTATGGGTCTCGGCGCTATCCGGACAAGGAATTTCGCTGATATTTGAAGCCCTCACCGAGCGTTTGGCTGGCACCATGGTGAAACATCGCCTGCGGTTGCCACCAAGCATGGCGGGCCGAATGCACAGTAAGTTTTGTCAGATGCGCTGCATTGTGCACGAGGAGTACCAAGACGATGGTCACTTACTCGTTGATGTGCGTTTGCCACAAACAGATTGGTATCGGCTGGAAAAAAGAGAAGGCAGTCACCTTGGCGACTTTATCGTCAGCGACTAGGCTGCTAAAGTAAAAAACTATCGTCAGATCAATTTGATGGAGAGCGCGAATGGCGTGGAATGAGCCAGGAAACAATGGCGGTCCCGATAAAGACCCCTGGGGCAATCGTGGTGGCCGGAATCAAGGCCCACCGGATCTTGATGAACTATTTAACAAGCTAAGCCGCAAACTCGGTGGCTTAGGCGGCGGAGGCCGTAAAGGCAAAGGCCCATCCTTTGGGGGAGGCGTCGCCGGTCTAGGTGTGCTTGCACTGATTGGCGCGATTGTTTGGGGGATCTCTGGGTTCTACACCATCGGCGAAGCCGAGCGGGGTGTGGTGCTGCGTTTTGGACAATATGACCGGATCGTGCAGCCTGGTTTGAACTGGAAACCTACCTTTGTGGATACGGTCAGCACTGTCAACGTTGAATCTATCCGTTCTCTGAACAGTTCGGGTCTTATGCTGACCAAAGACGAGAACGTGGTGAACGTTGAAATGGACGTGCAATACCGTGTGATGGATCCACAGCAATATCTTTACAGCGTCACCAATGCTGACGATAGCTTGCGTCAAGCGACAGATTCAGCGTTGCGTGCGGTGGTCGGTGACTCCTTGATGGACGATATCATCACCCGTGGTCGTCAGGAAGTGCGTGAGCGTACTCAAGTAGAACTCAACAAAATCATCGACAAGTACGACATGGGACTGTTGGTGGTGGATGTGAACTTCCAATATGCGCGCCCACCGGAGCAAGTGAAAGACGCATTTGATGATGCGATTGCAGCACGAGAGGATGAAGCGCGCTTTATCCGTGAAGCTGAAGCCTATCGTAATGACGTATTGCCAAAAGCAACCGGTCGTGCGGAAACCTTGAAAAAAGCCGCATTGGGTTACAAAGAGCGTACGGTTAACGAAGCTCAAGGTGAAGTGTCTCAATTTGAGAAACTCTTGCCTGAGTACCGTGAAGCCCCACGCGTGACGCGTAACCGTCTGTACATTCAGACCATGGAAGAAGTCTACAGCAACACCAGTAAGGTGATGGTGGATTCGCAAAGCGGCAACAGTAATCTGTTATATCTCCCACTCGATAAGCTAATGGGAGGTGCAGCCGTTGGACCGAACCAGCGTAAAGAGACGTCGAGCAGCCAATATGGTATTGAGCTTGAGCAAAGCGCACAGCCAACCCAGCAAGAGTCGGYGCCGCGTTCTGGTTCATCACGAGAAGGGAGATACTAAGCATGCGTAAGATGATGATCCCTGTTGTCGTCCTAGCCGTTGTTGTCTTTTTGATGTCGATCTTCGTGGTAAGTGAAGGCGAACGTAGCATTGTGGTCCGTTTTGGGCGCGTGCTTAAAGCGGATAACGACGTGGCGAAAATCTATCAGCCGGGTCTGCATTTCAAACTGCCATTGTTTGATCGCGTCAACACACTCGATGCGCGTATCCAAACCA
This sequence comes from Salinivibrio sp. IB872, assembly GCF_001995345.1. NCBI lineage: Bacteria > Pseudomonadati > Pseudomonadota > Gammaproteobacteria > Vibrionales > Vibrionaceae > Salinivibrio > Salinivibrio sp. IB872. The sequence continues at coordinate 20,537 of NZ_MUFO01000039.1, forward strand.
TGGATGACCGTGCTGACCGTTTTGTTACCGCCGAGAAAAAAGACGTCATTATTGACTCTTACGTGAAGTGGCGTATCAAAGACTTTGGCCAGTATTACCTGTCCACTGGTGGTGGTAACAAACTGACTGCCGAGTCGTTGTTGCAGCGTCGTGTCGCGGATGGCTTGCGTGCCGAAATCGGTAGCAAAACCATTAAAGAAATCGTGTCTGAAAAGCGTGATGAGGTCATGAAAAGTGTCCTTGATCGTGCGGCGAGCGAAGGTTCACGTGATTTGGGTATTGAGTTGATTGACTTGCGTATCAAGCGTATCAACCTGCCGAGTGAAATCAGTGAGTCTATTTATGCACGTATGCGTGCTGAGCGTGAGGCGGTTGCCCGTCGTCATCGCGCACAAGGGCGTGAGCAAGCGGAAATTATTCGCGCGCAAGCTGAGCTAGAAGTGGCGACTATTCTGTCTAAAGCAGAGCGTCAAGCGCGGATCACCCGTGGTGAAGCTGACGCAGAAGTGGCGAAGCTGTTTGCTAACGCGTTCAAGAAAGAGCCTGAGTTTTATAGCTTTGTACGCTCGCTACAAGCCTATCGTAAAAGCTTTAACAGTAAGAGCGATATGCTGGTGGTTGATCCGAAAAGTGACTTCTTCAAATACATGAAGCAGCCTGACGTGATCAATAAATAAACCGCAATAACCGCGAGAAAAGACAAGGCACTGCGCCTTGTCTTTTTTTTGTCTTCGGCTTTTCGCGCACAGCAAGATTCAATGTGGGAGGATGAATTATGACGACATTATGGGGAGCGCTTGCGCTGGTATTGGTGGTCGAAGGGCTAGGGCCCATGTTATTCCCCAAGCAATGGCGACAAATGGTGACTGAGCTGAGCCAGCAGCCGGATAATCAGTTGCGACGTATCGGAGGTTGCTTGGTGGTGATCGGTGCGGTATTCGCCTATTACCTCTTGAGTTAACCAAGGGGCTGTCAGCTTGACGTGACAAGCCCATGGTAAGAAAAAGACATTATGGTTAAAAAATAACTGCAACCGTTTTTTGAAGGTGCTAGAATCCATTTTTAACTAGCTGCATATCGAAAAAGATGGGTAATAACGTAGTAGTTCTCGGCACCCAATGGGGTGACGAAGGTAAGGGAAAGATCGTTGATCTTTTGACTGAAGACGCAAAATACGTGGTTCGCTACCAAGGCGGTCACAATGCTGGTCATACTCTTGTCATCGACGGCGAGAAAACCGTCCTACACTTGATTCCTTCTGGTATCCTTCGCAACAACGTTAAATGTATCATCGGTAACGGTGTTGTGCTGTCGCCGGACGCTCTGCTGAAAGAAATGGGTGAGCTGGAAGCGCGCGGTGTGCCGGTTCGTGAGCGCCTATTCCTGTCAGAAGCTTGTCCTCTGATCCTGCCATATCACATTGCGCTTGACGCAGCACGTGAGCAAGCACGCGGTAAGAAAGCCATCGGTACGACCGGTCGCGGTATCGGGCCTGCGTACGAAGATAAAGTGGCGCGTCGTGGTCTGCGTGTTGGCGATCTGTTCGACAAAGAAGCCTTTGCTGAAAAGCTAAAAGAAGTGATGGAATTCCATAACTTCCAGCTTGAGCACTTCTACAAGGCTGAGCCTGTGAGCTATGAAGAGACCTTGGCGACAGTCATGGAGCAAGCGGACATCCTTACCGGTATGGTGATGGACGTGACTCAAGAGCTTGATGATGCCCGCAAACGTGGTGACAAAATCATGTTTGAAGGCGCACAAGGCACCTTGCTAGACATCGACCACGGTACTTATCCGTACGTTACTTCGTCGAACACCACTGCCGGCGGCGTTGCTGCAGGCTCTGGTTTTGGTCCGCGTCACCTTGGCTATATCTTGGGTATTGCTAAAGCGTATTGTACGCGTGTTGGTGCGGGTCCATTCCCGACTGAGTTGGATGATGAGATTGGCATGCACCTTGGTACTAAAGGTGCCGAATTTGGTGCGACCACCGGTCGTAAACGTCGTTGTGGTTGGTTTGATGCGGTTGCGATGCGTCGTGCAGTACAAATCAACTCTGTGTCAGGTTTCTGTCTGACCAAGCTTGACGTGATGGACGGCTTGGAAGAAATCAAAATTTGTACCGGTTACAAGATGGCAGACGGTTCAACCGTTGAGGTATCCCCTCTGGCCGCTGACGCGTACGAAAACATCGAGCCTATCTATGAAAGCATGCCTGGTTGGAGCGAGAACACCTTTGGGGTGAAATCTCTCGACGAACTGCCGCAAGCGGCGCTCGATTACATCAAGCGTATCGAAGAGCTGACCGGTGTGCCGATTGATATTATTTCAACCGGTCCTGACCGTAACGAAACCATCATCAAAGTACATCCGTTTGCTGAATAAGCAATTGCTTTGAATGATAAAAGCCAGCGCCTTGTCGCTGGCTTTTTTAATGCTTTTTTCGCCCAGCTTGGAATCGAGATCGCGCGATAGCGGAAAAAACTTGCCGCCTTTGCTAAAGTCATTTCACATAGCGCCGATACAAAAAAGGCACAGGTAGCCCTGACGCTGCTGCTTAGTTTTTTGTTTTGATAGCGAGTAGGCATGAAGTTTCGAACGCTAGTTTTTTCTCTTTTGTTGTCAACAGCAGCGGCCAAAGCGGACGTCGGCCCCGCTGTGCCTGTGTATGAAGAGAGCGAATTGATTGCCTTGTTCGAAACTAACTCTCACCTTGAACGGGTGAAGCAGGATGAGTGCCAATTGATCCAAGATATTGAAGCCCGTGCCACCCGTGTTGGATCGCCCGCCTATGAGTTTTTATATGGTGATATGCTGGCGTGGGGCGTGTGTGTGGATCAGGATGCGGAGCTGGGTGTTTACTACATGAAGCTGGCGGCACAACAAGGCTTGCCCGCGGCACTCGAGCAACTAGGACGCTATTATGCCAATGGCACGCTCGTCCAGCAGGACCAGCGCCGAGCCATTCCTTATCTGCGTGAAGCGGCTTCGCTGGGGGATACGCGTGCACGCATCTTACTGGCTGAGCTGCTAGTGGATGATGTCGGCTCGCCGCTCGATTATGAAGATGCTTACCGTTGGTTGTACCAAACTATTACCGCGGACACCCAAACTCGCAATCGGATTGCTCAGCTGCGTGCTGCGCTAGAAGCGCGTATGCCACAAAACATTATTGCGCGCGCCAAACGTCGCACTAGTTATTGGTAAGCACAATAAGCGATTTTGTCACACAAATTCGTTATACTCGTTACCACTCATCTGTTTCCAATCTGATTCGATATGGTGCCTGCGCCATATTCCTCTCGTTGTTTACAAGCAAGACGCTGAAACAAAACGTCAAACTGCGATCATCGCGGCGCATTAGCGTCAGTTAACAGATATAATGAAATCAACATACGCCAATAGGAAAAGGTCTATGTCGCAAGACACAGGTTCGACAAAAAATACGCCCACAGGCATTGCGGCCGATCCGCACCAAGCTCGTGAAGCAGAAAAATATGACAATCCCGTCCCTAGCCGTGAACACCTACTCGAGGTCGTACGCAGCTTTAAAGCGCCGGTAAGTCGAGACAATCTGTTCGCACACTTGGGGCTCGCCGGTGATGAACAGTATGAAGGCTTACGTCGACGCCTGCGCGCTATGGAGCGTGATGGCCAATTGGTGTTTACCCGTCGCCAGTGCTACGCCTTACCCGAGCGATTAGACTTGGTTAAAGGCACTGTCATCGGTCACCGAGACGGCTTTGGCTTTCTACGCCCAGAAGGCAAAGGCAATCACGATGATTGGATGTTACCGCACCATCAAATGCGTAGCGTGATGCACGGTGATGTGATTTTAGCCCAAGGTGTCGGCACCGATAAGCGAGGCCGCAAAGAAGCCCGTGTAGTACGGGTGCTCGAGGCACGCCAAGGTCAAATCGTGGGCCGTTACTTTGTGGAAGATGGCATGGGCTTTGTCGTGCCCGATGATAGCCGTCTTGGTCAAGACATCGTGATCGACAAAGAGCAAACCCAAGGTGCGCGTATGGGTAATGTGGTGGTGGTCGAGATCATGCAGCGCCCGACCCGACAAACCAATCCTGTCGGTAAGATTGTTGAAGTGCTGGGCGAGAACATGGCGCCCGGCATGGAAATCGAAATTGCGATGCGCACCCACGATATTCCCCACCAATGGCCGGATGCGGTACTCAAGCAAGTGAAAAGCTTGAGTGAGGAAGTACCAGAAAAAGCCAAAGAGGGCCGCGTCGATCTACGTGATTTGCCACTGGTGACCATCGATGGTGAAGATGCCCGCGACTTTGATGATGCGGTCTATTGCGAGCGTAAACGCTCGGGCGGCTGGCGTCTGTGGGTAGCGATTGCCGATGTCAGCTACTATGTGCGACCTGATTCGGCGTTGGATAAAGAAGCGCAAAACCGCGGTAACTCGGTGTACTTCCCGAATCAAGTGGTGCCCATGTTGCCGGAAGTGCTTTCCAATGGTTTATGCTCGCTGAACCCGCAAGTCGATCGCTTGTGTATGGTGTGTGAGATGACGATTTCTGAGTCAGGTGCGTTATCTGGCTACAAGCATTACGAAGCGGTGATGAATTCCCACGCGCGTCTGACCTATACCAAGGTGTCTCACATCCTTGAAGGCGAAGAGGAGTTGCGTGAGCGCTACCGTTCTCTGGTACCGCACTTAGAGACCTTGCACGATATGTACAAAGTGCTCAGTGAGGCTCGCCAACAACGCGGGGCGATTGAGTTCGAGACGGTGGAAACCCAGTTTATTTTCAACGCACAGCGTAAAATCGACCGTATTGTGCCGGTGGAGCGTAACGATGCGCACAAGATCATCGAAGAGTGTATGATCTTGGCCAATATCGCGTCGGCGCGTTTTGTGGAAAAACACAAAGAGCCAGCACTCTATCGTGTCCACGAAGCGCCGGGCGAAGAGCGCCTCAGTGGCTTTAAAGATTTCTTAGGCGAGTTAGGCTTGAGTCTCAGCGGCGGCCTTGAGCCGACGCCGAAAGACTACGCGGCACTGATGCATGTGGTGCATGGTCGCGCTGACAGTGAACTGATCCAAACCATGTTGCTCCGCTCGATGAAGCAAGCGGTGTATCAAGCGGATAACCAAGGCCACTTCGGTTTGGCACTCAAGCAATACGCACACTTTACCTCGCCTATTCGTCGCTATCCGGATTTGTTGTTGCACCGTGCACTCAAATACTTGATTGCCAAACAAGCGGGTAAAAACCAAGACCGTTGGACCCCGACCGGAGGCTACCACTACTCATTTGACGATATGGATGTGCTCGGCGAGCAGTGTTCGAAAACCGAACGCCGTGCTGATGATGCTACCCGTGATGTGGCTGATTGGCTTAAGTGCGAATACATGCAAGATCACGTTGGTGATGAGTTGGAAGGCGTGATTGCCAATGTCACTGGTTTTGGCTTCTTTGTTCGCCTCAATGAGCTACATATCGATGGTTTGGTCCATATTTCCAACCTCGATAATGATTACTATCGCTTTGATATGGTGGGTCAACGCTTGGTCGGTGAAGGCTCGGGACGTGTGTTCCGACTCGGTGATCAGGTGACCGTGAAAGTCTTAGCCGTTAACTTGGATGAGCGACAAATCGACTTTGAGCTGGTAGGCTCTGAGCGCAAAGCCCGTCGCCCGGGGAAAACAGCCCGTGACAAACGCAAGAAAGGCCGTGCGGAGTCGAATAAAGACCCACAAGCCCGTCGCGAGCGAATGTCCGTGCGTCAGCAACTGAAACGTGGCGCCGTGCCTAGCGTTGAAGAAGACAAGGCCCCTGCAGAGAAAAAAGGCWAGAAGGGCAAAGGTAAGTCGCCTGCGGAAAAAGCACGCAAGAAAAAGGCGAAGAAGCAAAAACCTAAAGCGGTCAAGAAAAAGAAGTAACCCATGAGTAATGAAACCATTTACGGCATTCATGCCGTCCAAGCCGTGCTTGCGACTGATCCATCTCGCTTTATTGACGTGATGGTGCTAAAAGGCCGTCAAGACGAACGCTTGGTGCCTGTACTAAACGAATTAGCGATGCTGGGGATCAGTATTCAGCAAGTCGGCCGCAAAGCGTTAGACGACAAAACCCAAGGTGCGTCGCACCAAGGGATTGTGGCACGTGTCAAAGCGGGCCGTCAGTATAACGAAAATGACTTGGAGGCGATCCTCGCCAATACCGAGAGTCCCTTGCTGCTGGTGCTTGATGGGGTAACTGACCCCCACAACTTGGGGGCGTGCTTGCGTACCGCGGATGCGGCGGGAGTCAGTGCAGTGATTGTCCCGAAAGACAAATCCGCTCAGCTAAATGCTACGGCGCGAAAAGTCGCCTGTGGCGCCGCTGAAGTCGTGCCTTTAGTGCGCGTCACCAACTTAGCGCGAACCATGCGTGCGCTCAAAGAGCAGGGCGTGTGGTTTGTGGGCACGGCGGGTGAGGCCGATCATGATGTTTACGACACCAAATTGGTGGGGCCGCTCGCCTTAGTGATGGGCGCAGAAGGAGATGGCATGCGCCGTTTGACGCGTGAAACCTGTGATGAGCTGATTCGGATCCCAATGGCGGGTAGCGTGTCGAGCTTGAACGTGTCCGTGGCAACTGGCGTCTGTTTGTATGAAGCGGTGCGTCAGCGTCGTTAAGTGCCTTGTCTCTTGTCCACCGCTGAAGAAAAACGCCCCTGTTGGGGCGTTTCAGATTGCTGACGAACCCCGCCTTTTTAGGCGGGGTTCTTTTTGATAAGCGGCCGTAGGCCGCGATCGCGATATTTTTTGTTAGAGAGTGGTCGTTACCGACCAACGCCTAAATTGGCGGATAGAAGCCAGTATTTGCCTTATATCCGCCATGTTAAAGCCACATTTTCTTAGAT